>CAZMYO010000014.1:0-21234 GCA_964570525.1 uncultured Gammaproteobacteria bacterium
GCATTGGTGTTGCCGATGTCGGCCCGCTTGGCATCGAGGATTACCGGAACATCCGGCGCGACTTCGCGTATGTAGGCGATAGTTTCCTGAAGTGCGAGTAGCCCGGCAGGACCATACGCCTCGTAGAAAGCGACATTCGGCTTGTAGGCGCAGACCAGGTCTTTGGTGGCGTCCACGATGGCCTCGTTGAAATCGGCAATCGCGCCTTCCATGGTGTTAAATGCAGTTGCTTCCTCGGGCAGCTTGGAATATTCGCTGTCCAACCCCACGCACACGAAGTTGCCGCGCGCCCACTGTGCTTCCAGCATTTCACGAAAATTGCGCTTGCTCATGGTTGCCTCCTTGAGGAGATACTACTGCCAATAATTAAAAAAGTCAAGGATAAAATATGAACGCCCCGACGTAACGTCGGGGCGGTTGTGGGTGAGAAATGGCCGTCTTAGCGCCAGCGGATCGGAAATCCCGCAAGCTGTTGCAGACGGATGCTCATGGTTGGTTCCGAGACATTGAACCATCGGGCGAGAGCCGGCACATCTACCCGCGGAGCCAGGGCCGCGTCTTCAAGCATCCAAAGAGGAACAAGCAGCGCGGCGGCGAACTTGTTCGCCTCTGTTTCCAAGGTGGTGCCGGAGAACGTAGTATCCCGGAACTCAACCCCGATCTGGTGGAGCATCAGATGACCGAGCGCGTGCGCGATGGTGAAGCGCTGCCGAAGCGGACCGTCGGCGTCATTCACAACGATGGTGGCGGAATCGTGCTCCGACTTCACGGCCCCGGAGCAGTCCAGAGACGGGTCCCGGAGTAGGTGCACATCCAGCCCCTGCGTTGCGATCCGCTCAACGGGCACGGGCGGGCCGCCAATTCCGAATTTACGAAGAAGAAAATTAGCCGCCTGCTCGGGAGAGCGAGGCGAACGCTTCCGCAACTTTGCCCAGTTGTTCATGAATACTACCTCCTTGTGAAGCAATTGCTTCACGTGTGCCGCGGGTCGGATTTGAACCGACAATCCCTTGCGGGAACTAGCTCCTAAGGCTAGCGTGTCTACCAATTTCACCACCGCGACATATTTTGGGACGAGCAGAAAACTCGTCCCGTATTTTTTTCTCCTTTTACTTCAACATAGGTTGCGTTTGCTGTATCAACCACTCAAATATCGCCCTGCGCATCGCTGGATGTGGCAAGTTCTTACCATTCATCCAACGAGCCAAAGTGGGGCGGCTGACGTCGAACCGATCAGCGATAGCTTCATCGCTGATCTGGAACAGCTTCACGCCACGATTGAAGAGTGAAGTGAAAAGAGCGTTGTCTTTGGGGTCGGCTCTACGGACTTCGTTGACGTAGGCAGTGCGGACTTCGTGTTCCGTCATGTTTGTCTCCATGGATTTGTACCCTCACTCCTTATTTAACGAGACTGAACACTCCGCTCCCCTTTACCCAAACGCTGGCGACAGCAGCGACTCTTTTCTTAGCCAATTTATAGGCCTGTTCCACGGCGAGTTTTAGCCGGGCTTGTTTTTCCTCACCATCTTCCACTATGCCATCGTCATACTCAATATAAAAAGGATAGACGATGCCCTTGGCGTATGCTTCTCCGTTATCTCGCCCCATCTCCCACAAAACATGCAGGCCGTCTTTTACCGTATAAAAAATACGGACTTCCAATCTGGCACCGTTATAGTCGGCGCGCACGCCCTCCAGCTTGAACTTGCTTTCTTCATGACTCGGCCGCACCTCATCGCTCTTCCAACTGACATTTTCCATGGCATCCTCCTTGTTGCCAACAATTTTATCACAGATTTAGAAAAAAACAAGACGGTACCTTGACAAAGCAAGATTCCTGTGGTATACACTACTTAACCTACTTCGCCCAAGGAGGGCACATGGACACGAACGAAGAAATCAAAAGAAAGATTTTCGAAGCCAACCGCGAAATGGCGCTCAAGCTGCAGGACACCGAGCAATACCTCGAACGTAAGCTGAGGGAAATTCGCACGGAAAAAGGCGTGTATCTTACAAAACTCCTAAATGGGTGTAAACATGAACGCATCATCGAGATGAAGGACATCAGAGCGGAAAGTATCATCCCCTTCTTCAAGAACATCTCCTGCTTACGGCATGAGGAACATATCTCTTGCGTGAGAGTCTGTCAGATCTGCGGATTCATGGACGCGCGGTTGGCCAAATATTCCCGCTTTCTTCGCGGCAATTTAGATGACGATCACATTCAGCATAACAATCTCAAGGTGGAGTACCTCAACCACAGCCACTGGAGCGTGGAGGAGTACGTCCGCCTGAAGCCGCTCTAACCAACGAGCCGGCCCCGGCCGCACGAAACAATCGTGCGGTCTTTTATTTAAACAAGTGTGTCCGGGGGTCTGGGGGTACAGCTGTCTGAGTGCCGTGACACAATGCTGAAAAGTTATGTAACGGTAATGCACGAGTACTGTACCCCCAGCGATTCTTTGATTACTTTCTTTTCGCAAAGAAAGTAATGCCAGCGCAGCGACACGAATTAATTGGTTAACGAAAAGACGCCCCAATGGGGCGTCTCTACACTTTTAATTTTGTTCTAACACACCCCTACCCCTCTTTTTAGAGGGGACTTGCTAACCAGCCTCTAATTTCGGAACCCGCCACGACCACCTCCGCCAAACCCGCGCTGGGGTGGGCGCGGGCCGCGCTCAAAGGCCGGACGATCCACATAACCTTCCGGTTTATCGATGAGCGCTTTCACGCTCAAGTTAATGCGGCCAAGATTATCAATTTCTTTGACGATAACTTTCATCTTGTCGCCGAGCTTCAAGACATCGCTGGGTTTGTTGGTTCGCTCCCAAGCGATTTCGCTCACATGCACCAAACCATCTTGGCCGGGTAAAATCTGCACAAAGGCGCCGAAGTCTTCCAAACGCACCACCGTGCCATCATACACTTCACCGGCCGTTACTTCGTGAGTTAGTTCTTTTACCCAATTTACCGCTTTCTCCATGGCCGCGGCGTCTTCCGAAGTCACGAACACGCGTCCATCGTCTTCAATATCAATAGAAACGCCGGTCTCGGCAATAATTTTATTAATCATCTTGCCGCCCGGGCCGATAACGTCGCGAATCTTATCCGGATTAATATTAATGGTAACGATACGCGGCGCATACTGCGAGAGATCGGCGCGCGGAGCCGGAATGACTTTGGTCATTGCTTCTAAAATTTTAACCCGCGCTTCAAAAGACTGCTTAAAAGTTTGTTTTACAATCTCCCAAGACAATCCGGCGGTTTTGGTGTCCATCTGAATGGCGGTAACGCCATCCTTGGTACCGGTAATTTTAAAATCCATGCCGCCGGGACCGTCTTCAATATCTTGTAAATCGGTAAGAACTTTAAAATTTCCTTTGTCGTCGCTCGCTAAACCCATCGCGATACCCGCGACCGGTTTTTTCAGCGGAACGCCCGCGTCCATGAGAGCGAGCGTGGAGCTGCAGGTAGAGGCCATGGAACTGGAACCGTTGGAACCAAAGACTTCGGACACCACGCGAATAGCGTAGGGAAAATCTTTTTCATCGGGAAGCACCGGCTCAAGCGCTCGTTCCGCCAGAGCGCCGTGGCCAATGGCCCGGTTGCCCGGTCCGCGCAATGGCCCGGTTTCGCCATAGGTGGCCGGAGTATCACTGTAGTGATGCATATAGCGCTTGGTGCCGTCTTCTTCCATGGTGTCTATTGTTTGCACATCGCCCGGCGCGCCGAGGGTTACCACCGAAAGCACCTGGGTGTCGCCGCGCATAAACAGGCCGGTGCCGTGGGTGCGCGGCAATAATCCAACTTCAATCTGAAGCGGACGAATGTCGGTTATAGCGCGGCCATCCAAACGTTGTTCTTTAGATAAAATACGAGCGGTAACATATTCTTCAACGTACATTTTTACGCGACTCAAAATTACTTTGCCGATACTCGCGTCCAAACCGTCTTTAGCTTTAAGCATTTCGTCAACTGCGTTGACAAACCTCTCTAGCATTGCCACGCGTTCGGCTTTGCCCGCTTTGACTGAATCAAAAATCCAATCGCTGACATGACTAGCGACCAAGGCGCGCGCTTCTTTATCGGCGGCGCGAACCTGCAATTCTGTTTCGCTCGGGTTGCCGGTCAAATCCAGTTTTGGCCGGCCCGCTTCGGACACGATTTGGTTAATAAATTTCATTAACGGCGCCAACTCTTTGCCGCCCATTTGCATGGCGGTGACAATTTCGTCATCGGGAATTTCTTTGGCGGCCGCTTCCACCATGATAAGTTTTTCGGGAGTGCCGGCCACCACCAAATCAGCGGCGCCTTCGGCGCGTTCTTTAAATGATGGGTTGATTTTCCAGGCCCCGGCAATTTTACCCAGACGCACGCCGGCGATCGGACCGGCCCAGGGAATATTAGAGATTGAGAGGGCGATAGAGGCGGCCACCAGCGCGGGAATCTGCGGATCGTTATCGCCATCGTAGGACAAAGCGGTTAAAATTACCTGCACGTCGTTGCGCAAACTCTGATCAAACAGCGGACGAATGGCGCGGTCCACCAGGCGGCCGGATAAAACAGCGTCATCGCTGGGGCGGCCTTCGCGTTTGATGAAACGGCTGCCTTTGATTTTGCCGGCGGCGTAAAGTTTTTCTTCAAAATTTACCATCAACGGAAAAAAATCGAGCCCTTCGCGGACTTTTTTGCTCATGGTGACAGTAGCCAAAAGCACAGTATCGCCGATTCGCACCGTGCAGGAAGCGTTGGCTTGTAACGCAAATTTTCCCGTCTCTACCGAGAGGGTTCGGCCGCCCCATTCCAGGGACCATTTTTTAACGTCCATAAATTGTTTTTCCTTTCTTGCCCCGAGCGAAGCCGCGTCTGACGCGGTGAGCCGAGGGGCGGAAGATGATGTGAGAGCTCTAGACCTGTCAAGAATGAAGGTCTGTGTGTCCCCACACCAACTTCTTAATTAAATAATTAAATTGTTAAGCGGGATTGCCACGCTCCCTTCGGTCGCTCGCAATGACACTGTTCACTCGGGCGCCCTTTTGATACCGCCGATCCTGTATCAAAAACTTTCCTTTGTCGCTGCTTAAATCCATAAAATCATCTACCACCCCAATCAGCTTGCTGGAAGTCGTCTCGCCAAAAGCAGCCACCTCTACTTGTTTTCCCTGATTTTTTAAATACTCAACCAAGGGAACATAATCACCGTCGCCGCTTACTACCACAATCGCGTCCACCATCGGCGCCAGGCGAATTGCGTCTACCGTGAGCCCCACGTCCCAGTCGCCTTTCTTCTCTCCGCCATAGAATATCTGTAATGGTTTTTCGCGGGTTTCTATTCCTAAGTTATAAAGCGCGTCAAAAAACGGCTGCTCCTCTTTTGTTTCGGTGCTAACCACATAGGCAATGGCGCGAATAAGTTTGCGCCCAGCGGTAGCTTCTTTCACGATATTGCCAAAATTTACCTTGGCGCCAAATAAATTTTTGGCGCTGTAATACATGTTCTGCACATCGATAAACACGCCGACGCGCTGATCGGGATGTTTTAAAGGATGTACTTTTTTATTAACTAACGATTTCATTTTCTTTCTCTGTTAAGTCCGCTTCGTCCTCGACGCCCTCTTCCGTGCCGCCATTTTCTTTGATGCCGGGTTTGGCGACCATGCGCGGCTGTTTAATTTTTAATTTTTTCATGAGCGTCTCGTAGCTCTTGGGGTTCTCTTTCTTGATATAGCGCATGAGGCTGCGGCGGCTGCTCACTTTGCGCAACAATCCCCGACGAGAAGAATGATCTTTGGGATGAAGTTTAAGATGGTTGATGAGTTCATCCATCTCCGCGGTAAGAATCGCGATCTGCACCTCGCTTGAACCGGTATCCCCCTCATGGGTTTGAAACTTTTTTATAATGCTCTGCTTCTTTTTTGAGTCTATCATACATGCGCGTCAATCACCGAGCTCAACCAGAGCATGTGTCTAGTTGGTTCGGACCGTCCGTCCGCCTAGGCGGAGCAGACAGGATTAATTAAGTACCGTCAGCTTACACCAAACTTGAATTTTTGTCAACCTAACCGTGGAGATGAGCCTGCCCCGCCTAGGCCGAGCGACAAAGCGAGGCATTGTGCGGGGTCAACCTGTGCCCCTTAAGCGCCCAATCGCTGAAAAATAAAATTAACCAAAGCATATGCGAGTATAACCACGATTAACCCTAACACAGCGGCTTCGATGGTCTCTTTGGCCTTTGTGGCCAGCTCTTCATTCCCGCGGGATGTCATCCACCGAATGCCGGCATAGAGCATCAGCCCAAAAAAAAGTATGGCTAACATCGACAGAAATATCGTTATCACTCTATTTATCAAAGTGTAGATATTTCCAGTATCGGAGCCATAGCCAATGGCCCCGCTAGTTTCGGTCAAGCCGTAGTCGGCCGCGAGAGCCGGCACAAGAATCACCAAAGCCATCAATGCCACTAAAGTTAAACCGCAGATCTTCTTAAGCATAGGAAAAGCTTGCTTTTTATGATAAAATACAGTATACTTTGTGAAATTTTGTCCCCATCGTTCAACGGATAGGACATTAGCCTTCCCCGCCCAAGGCGGGTGCGCCTCGGGCGCATAAGCTACCATATTCCACATACCACCAATAATTGTCCCTGTAGTTCAATGGATAGAACAGCAGCCTTCTAAGCTGCGGATCTAGGTTCGACTCCTAGCAGGGACACTACCGAAAGTTTATAAAGTTAAAAAGTTTCTCAAGTTCATAAAGTTAAAACCGGTACGGTATTGCCGAAAAGAGTTTTTTTTGATATAATCGTATTTATCGCTAAATCGTCAACTTGACGAACTTTACAAACTTGAACAACTTGAAAAACTTACATGGTGCCTATAGTGTAATGGTCAGCACGAGAGATTGTGGATCTCTCAGATTGGGTTCAAATCCCAATAGGCACCCACTCGTCGCTGCGGCTCCTCTCACGGAAACCTTCGGGTTTCCATGGACCTTCCTCAGCAATATGGGAAAATACTTTCCCCACCACCCCTTTGCTTCTGTTCTGGCACCCACATTAGTGGGAATCTGTTCCAAACTCATAAATATAGCGAGCAATCTCTTCCGTACCGCTCTTGGTGGGCATAATTTTTCTTTGCTCCTCCAGGCCTTGAATGGTGGCTGTATCAAAAAGCACTCGCTGTACCAACTGTGGCAGCCGCGTTAAGTCCGGTTCAAAAAAACCGAGCTTATTTTTTACGACATATTCAACATTTCCCTGTTCCTGTCCCCAAATATAATTGATAATGATCAGTGGTTTTTGGAGGGTGAGTGTTTCCATCATGACCGAAGCGCCGGCCTTTCCAATAACCACATCGGCGACAGCCATCAATTGTTCAATAAAATCCACAAAACCGTATACCGTTAGTCTGTCTCGTCCATACTTTTCTCGCAACGCTTCCGCTTTATTTTTTAAGCGCTTATTATTTCCGCACACTATCGCTAAATGCGCCGCAAGATCACTCTCCAAAAGTTTTTCTAACGCTTCGCTTCCCTGGGGCAGACCATTGCCGCCACCAATAAGAAGCACTATTTTCTGGTTAGACAAAAAGCCAAGGTGACGACGAAAATTCTCTTGTTCGCTGGTCTCGGGGAGATGTTTAAATTTGCTATGAACAATTGGGGGGACAACGGTGATATTCGTTTCGGGCACCCCCGCTCGTAGCGCCTCTTGTTTTATCGCATCAGAAAAAACAACGTAACTAAGCTCGGGATAAAAAAACCAAAAAGGGTGGCTGGTAAAAGGATCGGTTACTACCGCGACGATGGGAACCCTCCATCCCAATTCTCGCAACGCTTCCCGAACCGGCCCGAGGAGATAAAAAAAGGCGACAATTTTTTCTGGTTTTTCTGCCTGTAGCTTTTTAACAAAGAAATCCTTGATAAGCTTTGTGGCCGCATAGTTTTCCAAACGTATGACGGCCGGCGTCGCGCTTACTTCAAAGAGGGCTTTATAAATCCACTGAAAATAGTCGGCGCTGAAAGCATACCCTTGCTCCAGGATGTACTTTGTTATGGCAGACGCGCCTGTGGCATCGACCAATTCCGGCTCGACTCCCTTCCCGTACTGTCGAGTTAACTCTTCAGCCAAAGCTTCGGCGGGCCGCCGATGTCCCCCTCCCGCGTTAGCGTACAACAACCAGATTCTCATAATTTCTATATTATAGAGTCCCCGCCAAGGCGGGGCGAGGCCTGACTTTTCCCGACGGCGAGTCGGGATCGGGACAAGCTTCGCTTATAGGGAGATACGCGTTATCTAAAAAAGGAGCCAAACAAACCAGTACCGGTTCCCAGCGGATATCCTCGCGCCAAGTTAGTTAGGGCAATAGTAATGGAGTAGGCGGAAAGTACGATAGCAAGTCCGATGGTGGCATTGCGAATAGTCGTCTTGGCCTTGGTAACCTGCTCCTCGTTGCCGGCGGCGGTCATCCAAAGATAACCGCCATAGAGGTTAAGAATGAGCATCACCGTTCCAAGTAAACCTAAAATTATCCTAATTATAATGGCAATCACCAACCGCGGATCCGTGGGTGGGCCAAGCGCCGCGCCGCGAGCGCCGGCGGTAGCGCCAAGCTGGCGAGTGATCTCATAGCGAACATCTTGACTGCGCGCCGGCAATCCCAAAAAAAGACTCATAACGAGAACCGGAACCACTAACGCCACAAAGCTTTTTCGCGTACTATTTTGCATATAAAGATAAATTACGTTGAAGCGCCAATAATGGCTCCCACAATAAATGTGGTGAGGCCGTAGGCAGCCAGCACGATGGCAAGCCCAATCACCGCGGTCTTCAAAATTGACATAGCTTTAGTTACTTGTTCTTCGTTGCCGGCGGCCGTCATCCAAAGAATGCCAGCGTAGACGGTAAGCGCCAAAAAAATCGTCCCCACCAAAGACAACACCACCTTAATAATTTGACCAACGGTTTCCGAAAGGGAGGTATCGGTAACTCCAGCGGTGGTATACCCACCTTGGCCGGCTACCTGCGTGGTAAGATCGTTTATATTAGGAGCTGCCAAAACTGGAACTATCAATACTAGCGATAGGCCAGACAGAAAAAAAGATAAAATAATCTTCCGCATAAAATTACTTAACGCAATAATAAGAGGCGCCTTCGGCGCAACCTACGCCGCCAATTATCGTCTTGCCTTTCGCTTGAGCGATGGGAACGCATTGGCCGCCGACATCAGCGCACGTCGCGACTGGTTGAGATTCTCCGCCGCCGACACTACCACCCCCCAATTTGCTGGTAACAAAGAAAGTAATCGCATACGCCGACATTACAATTGCCAAACCAATAACTGTGGCTTTAATAATATTTTTGGCTTTAGTTACCTGTTCTTCATTGCCGCTGGCGGTCATCCAAAGTATGCCGGCGTAGATGGTTAAAATAAGAAAAATGGTTCCAACCAACGCCAGGACACTTCGAATTACTGTGCCGATAGTCACCGAAAGATTAGACTCTAGGCCGGTACTGCCTACGGCCTGATTTAAATTAGTTAACGCCCCGCCAAGCTGCGCGTATGTTGCCAATGGAAATAAAACAAGCGTCGCGATTGAAAAGGTTAGAAATAGTTTTTTCATATAAATTTTTTCTAATTAAGTCTATTTACTCCCGCAGGTTCCAGCGTTAGGAGACCAGGCGCAACCAGCAGCATAACACGGTTGCTCCGCCACAATAGCGCTGCAAATGCTTGTCTTATTTATACAGGTCCCATTATTTGGAGACCAGACGCAATTAGCTTGATAACAAGATTCTTCCGCAGTAATGCTGCTGCAATCAGCCAACCCACCGTTCGTAAGTCCTGCCGACCCTCCCAAACTCGTAAACACAAATCTGGCTATCGCGTACGAGGCCATGACCAGAATGAGCCCAATAGCCGCGGCTTCCAACATGTCTTTGGCCTTGGTAACTTTTTCAGTATTTCCCATGGCCGTCATCCAGGTAAAACCGGCATACAAAACCAATAAAAAAAATACGATTCCGATAAGCGACAGGGCTATGCTCACCACACTTCCCACTACTTCGGTGATGGAACTTTTTCCGGCAATATTTTTGGGAAGAAGATTGCCGGTAGCTTTTTGGGTCTCCTCTATGCCGTATTGGGCATAAACAAACGCTGGAGCCGAAACTAATACTAGCGCGGCCGCAAGAATTAAAATTTTTTTAAAAAAAGACATACAAGGCTTTTTATTGTCATTGCGAGGAGAAGCGAGGAACGAGTGACGACGTGGCAATCCCCTGAATTTCAGAGACTTACTGCAATCAAGGGGATTGCTTCGTCGTTCGTTCCTCACTCCTCGCAATGACACTGGCTGTCGCTTGTTTTATTGCTTACTTGATTTTTTGTTTGAATTGTCGCTACCCCCCAACCAAGGGGCCGGTCGTCTGTTTCTCATGAGATTCGCGAAGACAAACGACGCAGCCCCCTCTCGGAAAATACTGATTACAACCCTCCGCCACCGCCGCCACCCGTAGTGGCAGTTACCAATTGGCTGATAACGAAAGTGGCAATGGCGTAGGCCGACAAAATAATGGCTAAACCGATAATGCCGGAAAAAATCCATTTTTTTGCTTCGCCAACTTTTTCCTCGTTGCCGCCAGCGGTCATCCAGGTAAAGCCGCCAATCAAAATAATAACAACGGCTATGATTCCGAGAAGCCCCATGGCCACGCGAATAATTTTAGCGATAGTCACGCGAATATCTGTTTTTCCAAGCCCGGTAGCCTCACCATACTGAATTCCCAAATCTTGCGTACCGATGGTTTGAGCTCCGACTAGTCCGGCGGTCATTACACCGCTGAATAGCATAATTGCCGCGGCTACCGCGGACACTAATTTCTGTAATCTTGTCATAGTGTCACCCCCTTTCCAAAAGAAAATACTTTCATATCATTTTTTTATTGTCATTGCGAGCGAAACGAAGTGTAGCGAAGCAATCCCCCAGCTTTCAGAGCTCTGTTTGAAAACAATGGGATTGCTTCGCTCGCCTTGGCGTAGCCACGCTTCGGCGAAGCCAGGTCGTTCCTTCGTCACTCCTCGCAATGACAGTAGTATAGCACACCCTTTACCTTTGTGCATTACTTTTTCCCCGTCAAATAATCGGTAAACGTGCTCAATATAAGGTAGCTCGTAAATACTAAAACCACCCCGACCACGGCCCAAACCATAGTTTGCGTGCCTTTTTTGACTCTTTCCGCGTTACCGGCCGAAGTGAGCCACTGAAACCCGCCCCACACGAGCATGAGAAGAGTAAGAGAGCCTACCACCCCAAGAGCGGCCTTAATAATGGTGCCAAGAAGTGTTGGCACATCGGTTGCCTCAATCGGATTCTCCAGGGACACGCATTCGCGCGTGGGATCACTCGCGCATTTTGTAGTGGCCTTCTTGGTCTGGTTATCTGCGGCCTTTATTGCTTCAGCGCACGTGCCTTCGGTTGCGGCAAAATATCCTGACGGACAATTAACTTTTGATATATCATCAGTCTTGCCTACATCCTTGCATTCGGCGGTTTTTTCCTTTAGACAATAATAGGAAACTGATGCGCGAGCGATAAGCGGAAACCCCAAAAACAAACTTAGCGCAATGATGATAAATATTTTTTTCATAGATGCTCACTTAATCTCCTTATACTTAAAGCCCATCTCGCTTTCGGACTTTTGATCCTCGGCTATCAAAAGTTTTAAAACACTAAACACCTCTTTCAATTTTTGATCATAGCGCTGTTCCATTTCCATTATTTTACGCTGTAACTGCTCATTGGTGGCTAACAACTCTCTTAATTTGATAAATGTCCTTACAATCTGTATATTTACGTCTATTGCCCTATCACTCTTTAATACACTAGCCAACATTGCCACTCCCTGCTCGGTAAATGCTAGAGGTATTTTTCGCACCCCTCCCCAACTTGATGTCACAACTTGTGATATCAAGTTTTCAAACTCGCCTTTATTAAGCTGAAACATAAAGTCGGGCGGGAAACGCCTAATGTTTCTCTTAACGGCTTGGTTCAACGCTCCTGTCTTTACTCTATACAATTCCGCAAGGTCTCGGTCTAACATAACCTTTCTGTTGCGTATTATATAAATCTTACTAACTATTTGTTCGCTTGGTATTATGAGATTTTGTGTCACAAAGTTTTAATGTGAATATCTAATATGTTAGATTCTGGAATCAAACGATCTTTATAAACTATCGAATTTTACAAACTTTATAGACTTTCGACTTTTCAGCCTCTTCGGCTGATCCGCCGGTGAGGCGGGATGGACTTTGCCGACTACAATCCCAACCCCTTAAACACAAAACTTACAATTAAATAGCTTGCGAGCATCACCACCACCCCGAGCGTGGCCCAGACAAAAATTTGTTTTGCTTTCTCCATCTGTTCGCTGTTGCCGGCGGCCGTCATCCAAAGAATACCGGCGTAAATATACAAAACAATCATAATGGAACCGATAAAAGCAAGTAAGAGCTGTATCGCGCGGCCGACTACATCCGTCACCGCGCCGAACTTTGCCGGGTTTAAATCTTTTTGAGCCGAGGCTTTTAACGCCTCCAGTTCCTTATTCAGATCTTTATTCGATGTCTCATCTTTTTTTACGGCAGGAGCTATCTGACACCCCGGTTTTTTATTAAGGTCTACATAAGTTTGGTCAAAACTTCTAAAACTCCAATCGCTCCCCCGGCCCGCGCAATACTCGTTGCAAGCACCATAGGTCGCGATAATATCAAATTGCGCGTCCCTTTCATGCAGCTCACACGATCCATTTGGGATCTTGCACCAACAATATGCCTTACGCTCGCATCCCGGTTTTTTATTAAGGTCTACATAGGCTTTGTCAAAACTTCTAAAACTCCAATCGCTCCCCACGCTTGCGCAAAAATCGTTACAATCACCCTGGGTCGCGATAATATTTCCTTGCGCGTCACTTTGATTTTCATACAGCTTACACGATCCATTTGGAGTCTTGCACCAACAATAACTCCCCTCCGCTGCCTCCGCCCGCTTAACTCCGATAAGCGCAAAAAATAAAAAAAAGGCTGCGCTTAAAAGTAGAAATTTCCCAGGCTTTTTATTAATCTTCCTCGGCATATACAATTCACTATAACCCAAACCCGCTCTTTAGTCCCACCGCCTTGCCCAAAAATATAATCAACGCGTAACCGCCAAACGCAATCACCAACCCAATCACCGCGGCCATCATGGCATCAGTTCCTTTTTTCACTTTCTCCGGGTTGCCTTGGGACAAAATAAGCATAAACCCGCCGTAAATAAACATCACTAAGGCCAAGGCGCCAATCACCGTGAACAGGCTCCGGCCAAAGCCGATAAGCGTTAAAACGAACACGCTCACGTCAGCACAAGGTCCGTTAGGATCCCACTTGTCGTCAAATACGCAATTGGGAATGGCGCTTCGAATCAATCCTTTGCTCGTTTCGGTTTTAGTTTGCTGTTGAGCCTCCGCGGCCTGACCGCCCAGAAAACTATCATTGTCTTTTTTCCATTGCACAACTTTGGCATCACACGCCCCGGCGTTTTCCTCCCAGGTGCAATCCTTAAATTTAGCGCCCACCTTTTCCTTGTTACAACCAATTAGTGGTTCTGAACTGCATATCGCATCGGCCAAGGGCGCTTGCCCAAATTCCGTATAACAATAGCATTGCCCGGCCGCGCTGGCCGGTTGAGCTCCCAGCATAGGCAAGAGCAGAAGTAGCGCGAAAATGATTTTATAAAAACGCATACTCATAGCGTCTGATTTATCTTTGACGCCGCCCGATCGAGTACCGATTGCCGATACTCGCCGACTTTGTCCGGATCGGGTGGCGGCAAAAGCCACTCGTGGAGCATGTTGTTAATGGCCTGCGCCGCCGCCTCATAATCTTTACCTTTATACCAGTTATCGGCGATAAGCGCCTGGGAGATAAAAGGAATTAGCTCAATTTTTTCGCTTTGAGCGCCGATGTAAGCGCGTAAAGCGGTGGGGCGAATAGTCTGATCCAGATAGTCTTTTGTTGCCGCCGAATGGGTGAGGTACAAAAGCAAATTCCAGGCCTCATTCTGACGCTTGGATTTGCCCACCACCGTCTGAACCCAATAATTGGCCACATTCACCTGATTTTCCGGATTTAGCTGGAGCATGGGCAAAATGCCAAAATTCAACTGTGGCGCCCGCGCTTTTATTAGAGAATTGTGATAATTAAACCCGAAGAAAAACCCGAGCGACCCATTGACAAAATTATCCAACGCGTTGTTCTGGCTCTCGTTCCAGGTGTAGGTATCGCGCGTGGGATTAGCAAAATCAGTATAGAAATTTAGCACGCTCGCTACCGGATTTTCTCCTCCGGAATTATTTCGGGCCGACAGATTAAATACGGCCTGCCCGCTTTTATTAACAAAATTCAAAGCGCTCTGCCTAAAGAGGATATAGAGCAAATCGTCGCTCCCGGGCACATTGTTTCCAGTGCCAAGCGCGGCGCCCGACTGCGTGATCTTGCCCGTTGTTTTATCGTACTTCGTTAATTTTTTCACCGCCACCTGAAAATCTTCCCAACTCTTTGGCGGCTCGGCTACGCCCGCCCGATCTAACAAATCCTTGTTATAATAAAGAACCATGGTATCAAATGACAGTGGCAATCCATAAATTTTTCCGTCTTTTACCACATCGTTCTTTACCGCTTGCACATACTCCCTGTCGATCTGGTCCGCTGTTGGTGTTGCCTTGTTTATGCTGGTCACGATAGTTTTGTCTCCCAGCGTTCCTTTCACCACCTGTACCAAAGTATCTGAAACTAAGGGCGGCATAACCGCGAGCTTGGGTAGTAGTTTGCCAATCCACCGGTTGCGGATGGAAATAATGTCCGGCCCTTTATCTTCGGACAAGGACTCAATCAGACGCGGGTAAATCTCATCTATCCGGAGCTGCCGCAAATTCACCGTAATATAGGGGTGATCCAGCTTGTATTTCTCAATACTCGCCCGCAGAACATCCACATCGTCAAAAACTGTCCAGTATTCCAAGGTTACGGACTGGCTCGCCGCTTGCTGTTCCTGGGAAAGCCCCTTGCAACCCAAACCAGCGGTCAATAAAATCAAAGGTATTGCCCCAAACAAAAAAAATGATCGAAAAAACTTTAAAATCATAACCAATTGCAAATTAAGCAGATTAAGTTTGTAAGCAGAATAAGCATCGAACGAATTTACTTTTGTCTATTTTGCCTACTCTGCTTAGTTCTGGTTATTATACTACTTTTTTTAGATAATTCCTAAAATCCTTTTGCAAATTTTTATCCCGCAGGGCAAAATCAATATTGGCTTTTAAGTAGCCGAGTTTGGAACCGGTGTCATAATAACTGCCCTCAATCAGGCAGGCATAAGCCGGCCGCTGTTTCAGCACCTTAAAAATGGCGTCAACCAGCCACAATTCACCGCCTTTGCCCAATTTAGTTTTTTCAAGAGCGGTAAAAATATCCGGAGTAAAAATAAAACCGCCCAAACTGGCCAGGCGCGACGGCGCCTTGTCTGGTCCGGGTTTTTCAACAATATTCTTCACCTGGTAAGTACGATTGCCAATCTCGGTCGCGTCCAAAATTCCGTACTTTTTCGTTCCCGCGTCATCCACTTGGTAGGCCGTTAAAACCGGATCGCCGTATTTCTCATAAACCTCAATCAGCTGTTTTAATTGCGGTTTATGCGGCGCGTAAAAAAATTCATCGCCCCACATCACGGCAAACGGCTCATCCCCGATCAAATTTTTGGCGCATAATACCGGAGTACCGTTGCCGTAGGGGCCTTTTTGACGAATAAAAATAAAGTTAGCCAGATCGGCTATCTTTTTAACTTCCTTGGCCAGGTCATCCTTGCCTTGTTTTTTTAGCCAGCTGGTTAGCTCGTAATTAGGGCTGAAGTGATCCTCCACTGCCCGCTTGCTGGGCCCGGTAACCATAATTATATCCGTAATTCCGGAACGAACGGCATCTTCCACCACATATTGAATAATCGGCTTGTCTACCACCGGCAGCATTTCTTTGGGTTGGGCCTTGGTGGCTGGTAAAAATCTGGTGCCGAGACCGGCCACTGGTATCACTAATTTGCGTACTTTAGACATAGTAAAAATAACGTGTTTAGTTTAACTTCCTCTCCCGCCTCTCCGGCGCGGCCGCCGATGAAGCGGACTGCACCCACCATTATAACAAATGGTCTTTATCCGCACAACTTTATAGACTTTACAGACTTTATAGACTTTCGACTTCAAAGACTATTTCGTTATCGTAAAAGTTCCGGCTTTGTAGACCCATGAACCGCCTGGGCCGTTAGAAAACAGGGAATTTTGCAATCCGCTGGCATAGTTGACTGCCGCGTTGTTTTTTAAATGAATGCTATATCCGGTCAGCTGATTGGCGGTAGCATTATTTCGCACATCGATTCCGCCGCTGGCGGCATAAAAAATCGCTCCAACTACATTGTTGCTAAGATTAACAATGGCATCGCCACCGGAGTAGGTACTTAGAATCAGTGGATAACTGCCCGCCTGGCCATTGCCGGCAATGGTAACATTATTGTCCGAGTTCACTATTCCCTTAACCGTCGGATTACTTCGATAATCGGCCATTAGAACTGTTCCATAATTTCCGAGCGACGCGTCAACCCGCACAATAGAATTTTCGCTCAAATTAATGTTGCCATTTACCCAAACTGGTCCGGTTAAATATAGCGTGCCGTTGACCGTCAAATCGCCGTCTATTTTGGCCGGTCCCAATTTGGCTGTCCCATTTATAGTGTAATTATTTGAGATTAAACTTCCGCTTTGAGCGGTGTTTTCCCAGGCAGTAATTTGCGCGTCAGAAATCGGCATCGATTGCGGAGCCGGAGCCGAGACGGCCGAAAATTTACCGCCAATGACGGTACAGGTGGTGCTCGCCGTTTGGAAATAAGCGTTGCGACCAACCGTGCAGTTGTTCAAGATAGTGGCGCGGGCATCTCCGCCAACCGTTACGCCGGTTAAAGAAGTGGGCACGCCGCCGAGATAGATTTTAAAGTTCAAATCGCCGCCGGCCGAATTCCAGATCGGATTGCCAGTATTCCAATTAGCGCTGTACTTGCCCGTGCCCGAGGCGTAAGCATCGGCGCTATCAATGCCCCAACTAAAATAATTGCCGGAGCTTATCGTCGGAGCGCTCAAAATAATCCAGTATTTTTCGCCGCTGGTTAAAGTAGGCAGGGTAATAAATGTGCCGTCAATAAACGCGTCGCTGCCGGTGAGTAGCGAGGCGTTAATGGCGCCCGAGGCCAACACCGTTTTGGAGGGTTGATTGTGATCGTCTTTAACTAAGAGCAAAGTTAGATCCCCGGGCAAACCAACTTTTTTGAGATACAAACTTACTTTATTAAGCGTTAGCGTGGTGGTAGCGGATGGCACAAAACTTTGCGCCGCGTCCTTTTTGCTGGAAACATTGCCGAATAAAAAACCGGCGGTAGTGGTTGTCCACTGCTGGTCGGCCGCCGCCGCGGTGCCGGCAGCCACGGACGCGTCGCCGGAAATAACCCCCGAACCCACGATGTTGCCATTAGAAAAAATATTGCCGTTTACTTGAGAGCCATTTTCCATAATCAGCCCGCCGACGCCTACCTGCACGCCAAACTGAAAGGAAACGGTGGACAAATCCACGCTCGCCGTGGCCTTGACGGTTTTCTCGATAACCGGATTCACGCTGTCCGAAATATGGCCGGTGGAAGTTATCCGTTTATTACTGGGATCAATGCTCGTAATGGAAATAGTTATTGTTCCCGCCCCTAAACTTGTGTCGGTTTCACCGGAATAATTGGGATTTCTATTCAATTCATAAATCGCTTTATCAATACCGGCTTCGGCCAATTGCGATGCCTGGTGACTAGCGATCGTTTGCGACTCGGCCTTATTGTGAACTGTCGTGGCGCCAATTAAAGTGACGGATAAGGTAAGCAAAATCGCCACAAAGACCATGGCAAAAATAAGAATTTGACCTGGTTGATTTCCTTTGAGAGAAAACATTTTGTTAGAAAAGTTTACTGTCACTTTCTTAATAATTTCTTAACCCGCTTTGCTCGGTTAAATATTTTTTTATCAGCTGGTGATTATCCTGGCGCTCTACCGAGAGAGCTACGCCGACTTTTTTTACTTGGGTAAAATCGGCGTTATCATAAGTAAAGGTAACATTTGACACGATCGTACTCAATACTTTTAATCCAACGGGGCTCCTCGCGCTAGCCGCGTCTATCTGAAGAAAGCGATAGAGCGTCGTAGTACCACCCAGATAAAACACAGCGTAGTCCCAGCTATTAGGGATAGTATCTCCAGTGCTGGTGATTGCTGGTAATTGTAATACGAGTGTCGTAGAACTTGATTGGTAAGTTATGCTATTGATAACCTGACTGGCGAGCACTCGATGAGACTGCGCCACAAACTGGCTTGTTTCATTCAACGAGTACCGAACATTCTTAAGCGTGGTGATTTCGGCTTGTCCCACCGAATACAATTTTCCATAGCCTTCATAAATGGCAAACAAGGCTAAAAGAAGAACGGCAAAAATTCCGACGACCACAATTACTTCAAGCATGGAAAACCCGTCCGGCCGACTTTGTCTGGATTGATGGTAAGGCTGAATCATAATCCTCCTTTGGTTATCAAAGTAGTCAGTGATACAGTGTGAGTGTTAACAGTGCCCGGCTCCTTCCAAGAAACGGTTACTACCGCCTGCTTAGTCTGGCTGTTAAAATCGGTAACCGTACGATTAGCTTGTCCTTGAGAAAGAGAGCTAAGAAGAGGACTGGAAAATGAGCCGCTGGCCGGTAAAGAAGCATCTGGCAATAAGCGTAAACTTTCGATCTCGGTGTTGGCGATCCGGAGCGCCACTTCCCGATTTCGGACCGTGCGATTTAAAAGCGTGACATTCGCCGCTACTTGAAGCAGTATGAAAAAAATTCCGATAATAAAAATACTTACCAAAATTTCAATCAAGGTGTAACCGCCGGTGAGCTGATTCTTTTTCATGGTTCTAGTATATCACAAAAATAGTATGACAAAAAAATAGACTGGTGCTAGAATAGACTATATTTATTTAACGCCACAGTATGACGACCAAGAAGGAAACAACGGGCGAAGAGCCCAAACGCCATGAGAGTTCGACCTATAATCTGGACAGCTGTTTAGAAAAATTAGCAGCCAGACAATTTACTTTTCCGGAAAAAATAATTTCCCGTTTGCGGGAGCTTCAGGGCACCGGCCACGATCTGCATACCTATGAAATGATGGCTTCGGCCGAAGAGCTGGCTAAAGAGCTTAGTCTTTCCGAAGAAGAAACCAAAATATTATCGGCCGCGACTCTCATGCATGACATCGGCAAAACCGGCCCGCTCGGCTTGCCTCCCGAAGAGCGCGCGATGATAATTAATTTTTTCCATTATTTAAAAAATATCGATCGCCCAGCCGTCACCGCTCCCATTGCTGATTTAATTTCTGGGAGGCGGGCCGGCGCGGAAAAATTCATCAATGAAACCAACCGCGCCGATTACTATGGCCTGTTGCGTCATCCGGCGGTAAACTACGTGGGCTACGGAACGCTCTTAGAATTTTTTCGTTTGCATATCGGTTGGACGCATGAAGTGCTAAAAAAAGAATTGGCTCAAAATAATCCGGATAATTCCTCCATCACTGCCGTTGCTTCTCTGCATCATTTCACCGAAGGAAAAAATCCCGGCCAATTCAATTTGCTGGAACCGGAAAATAATAACGCTCAAATGATTGCTCGACTGGCAAAAATCTTGATTGTGCTTGATAAATACAACGCTCACCTGCGCCGCGGGAAGAAAAAATTAACTGACGCGCTAGACAGTACTGGCCGGGAGCTAGAAGATAGCACCAAAAATTTAGCTGACTATAAAAATAAGCCGGCGCTGTATGATAAACTTATTGAGGAATTCAATGAAATTATCGCGGCGCTTAAAAAAACTGAACCGCAACGCTTGCCAGAGGAATAACCATTGAAATATAGCTTAAATCGTGCTACTATCTTTTTACTTAATGCCCGGGTGGAGAAACTGGTATACTCAAGAGACTTAAAATCTCTCGCCGCAAGGCATGCGGGTTCGACCCCCGCCCCGGGCACCAAGACATCGGCTCGCCTGCCCGCCTCTGGCGGGAACCATATTTTAATTTTGGGGAAAGAAAATTGTTTATGAATCCTACGCATATACTTGATGAATATTTAGACCTTGTTGATGAAAACGATAATGTCGTTGGTAAAAAGAAGCGGTCAGAAGTTTACACAGAACATCTTTCAAATTTTCGAGTAGTAAACGCTTTTGTTGTAAACCAAAAAGGAGAAATTTGGATACCTCGCCGCTCTGCCGATAAAAGAATTTTTCCATTGTGTTTAGATATGAGTATGGGCGGTCACGTTGAGAGCGGCGAGAGCTACGAAGATACGCTGAAACGCGAAACACAAGAGGAATTGAATATTGATACCGATAAAGCACAAGTTCGCTTACTTGGTTATCTATCGCCACAAAAAGACGGCGTTTCAGCGAATATGAATGTATATGAGATAAAAATGGACGAAGCACCGGATTACAACAAAAGCGATTTTGTAGAATATTTTTGGCTAACGCCAAAAGCACTCTTTGAACGGATTGCCAGCGGCGATAAAACAAAAGGTGATTTACCAAAACTTGTAAAGATTTTTTATGAACAAACTAGTTCTTAAGGACAACCCCACCCTCCGTGATTTTCAGGAGTATGTCGCACAACTGGTAAAAGAGCGTGGCTTCGACAACGAAACCGTCCCGGAAATGTTTATGCTTTTTCTTGAGGAGTGCGGCGAGATGGCGAAAGCCGCGCGCAAGACGCAAAGGATAAAAACTGACAAGAACTCCGAGCAATTTCATTTTGACCACGAAGTTGCCGATGTGTTTATCTATCTTTTGGATATTTGCAACCACTTCAACGTAGATTTGGAAAAGGCGTTTCGGGATAAAGAGGAAACCAATAAAAAACGACTTTGGGAATAGATCTTTTTCATAAAGACAGCAGAAATTCGGCCGAATTTCTGTATTTTATTTTAACCAAACCCGCCCCTTGACAGAAACAACAATATCTGGTATATTGATCTATATCACATTATGTTTGAATACTAGAATCTTTACAAAAAATATTGCTGT
>CAZMYO010000015.1:0-34925 GCA_964570525.1 uncultured Gammaproteobacteria bacterium
TTTCCCCAGTGGTCACCCCGATATTGGAACAAAAAATCCGCTTATTATAGCGAATTTTTTTCTGGTAGCCCCAACGAGAATCGAACTCGTATTACCACAGTGAAAGCGTGGTGTCTCCCGACTTTGCCTATGGCGGCAAAGTCGTGGATCCTCGATTCCGCGCCATAGCGGAATCGGGACTAACCATTAGACGATGGGGCTACAAGCAAATAAATCAGCCAACCGAAGGCATTTTTGTTTCAAGGGTTGACAAAAACCTAAAATTAGGGTATTCTATTTAGCTGGCAAAACCAGCCGCAAGCCGCCCCTCGCACGGAATGCGAGAACAAATGTGGAGGGAGACCGATGTCCAGAAAAACCCACCGTCAAGGCGGAAAGTTTACTGGAAGCCATACTACCATTATCGACGCGGCGGCGGTCGTGGTCGACACGGCCAAGCGGCGGGAGGAAGTCACAAAAATTTGCCTTAGCATCATCCAGAACGTCCGTTCCAATGGTCGTCGTCTCAAGTTCAAGTCCATCCAGGCGGGATGGCAGGTGATCATCTACGGCAACACCTACATGCAGGATGTCTACATCTACACCTCGAACCCCGAGGCGACGAAGCAGGCTATCGAACAGGCGTTCGCACGATGACACGCAACAAATACTCTCTGGCGCACTACCGCGATGCGCCTGACAGGAAACGAGGAACAATTCGCGGTACTGTCAAAAGCAGCTTTATCTAAGGCTGTTTTTGTTTTCAAAAGTTTGCCTACTGTTACGATAAGCCCTTATTTTAATCAGCCATTTACTGCACATCAATAATTCCCTTCATCGTGGGATGAATGCCGCAATTATAGGTGTAGTGTCCGGCGACCGAGAAAGTATGAGAAAACTCTTTCCCCTGTCCGAGTATTGAGCTTGATGTTCCGTCGGAGATAACTATACTGTGAGGAACGCTATCCATTTGACGCCAAGTGATGGTGTCGCCTGTTTTGACAGAAACGGCGGCGGGCTGAAAAGTAAAGTTACTGACGGTTACCACCGGCGCTGAAGCCGATGCCGGCGTCGGCGCGGGGCTGGGCGCGGCAGATTGTTGATTAGAAACACTTTGCTGGCTGCAGCCAACGCCAGCCGTGATTAGGAACGCCGCCAAAAATAGCCACGGAATATATTTGCGCATAAAGTTATGTATTAAAAACTTTAGATATAGTATATGCTAAAAATACTTGAAGCACAACTAAGGTGATACTTCGCATTATTGACCGGTCAACAACTCCATGCTAAGCTCTCCTCTAACGTGGTCTAACCGCACACTGGAGGAACGACCATGGGAAAATTCGGAGTGTTGTTCTTGGCGGTTGGCTTGCCCATTCTCGGCGCGTGCGATAGGACGCGACCTAGGGAGTATCCAAAACCCATTGAAAAAATCGATCGGTACGTAATTACCGTCGATTACACAAAAACGGTGACGGAAATGATCGACGCCGGCCACTACGATGTCGTGGAGCCGATCCTTTTAAATGAGAATTGGTACGGGATCACCTATGTGCCAGCGATTGGGGTAAGTAAAGGTAAGCGGGCATTCGTATTGGAACAGGCAAACGTGGGCTCCGGCCTGTGTTGCCGATATCTCGGTGTAGTCGAAACAAAACAGCTGGAATAAAACACAAGGGAGGTTCAATGGACAACAAAGCACTGGAACTCTTCTTGAAACTAGCCCATCGTTTTTCCATTGAATTGAATCAGGAGGGCAAAGAGACCAGCTTAACTGCCAAAGGAATACAGTGGGCAGAAATGGTGGCCATCATCTACCGCATGAACTCGGCGCCTGCGGCCGAATGGTTCGAAGGGGAATGGCTGGTGGGTATCGGCCTTGATGATGTCGTTTTAAGCAAAGAGGGCGAACTCGAACCAGACCAAGGGTGGATGGGTGAGGACGTGCGCACACCGGAATTTATGGTGTACTACAATCGCGTCGTTTTCCCCACTTTCCACGAGGCGCTGGAAGCAATAAAAAACTGGGCAGGCAAATCGGGGTGGACAATTACCTCCGAGCTTCCAAAACAATCGGTAAACTAATCCATTTCGAGCCCGTCCCGACGTAATGTCGAGGACGGGTTATTTATTTTCTGAAGATATTGTCCAGTTTTAACTATCCAATTAACTATCCAATTACAACTTGACATTCTGCGACTGTCCCTGCTAAAGTGCTTCCAACCATGGAGGTGACACATGACCCCGTTCCTGATTTTAGCTCTGCTCCTTGTTGTTGGAATCGTGGTGCGAAAAATAATTCTTTCTCGAAAACCTCGACAGCTTAAGGACGGCGACCCCATTCCCCTGTTGAAACTGAAGGGCCGACCGGATGCTCAAGTGTGGTTTGTTAGCTGGCTCGCCAATGTACGACGGGTAAAAGCAAACACCATTACCGGGGATACGGCCGTTACGGCGGAAGAGGTGCAGGCTGGCATCATGAGCGCCGTGTTCCAATATAGGCAGGCGTTCGCATGCGGGGACATGCTAAGCATCCGGACAGTTCGCGAGTTCGTCGAGATGATCGAAGCTCAAATGACAATGGCCAACTAGCAGCCACATCGGCTGCACCAACCTGCCAAGGAGGCACACATGGACCAAGAAGCGCTGGTTGTAGATCTCGAACCCTATCTCGCGCGCGGCGTCGCCGGGGATCTCAAGGATTGCCACCGCCTGGTGGAAATCTTGCGCGACACGTCGCTCGTCATCGTACGCGATCCGCGAGTCTCTTCCGAGGACAACGACCGCTACCTCGACCTCATGGAGCGGTACTTCGCCCAGCCGGATGAAGTAATCGCCAAGGACAAGCGGCCGGAGTTTCATTACCAGGTGGGCGTCTCGGAGCGGGAAATGCCCCGCGACCACCGCGCGCTCATCGCCACGATGCCGGTTGAACACTGGCCGTATCTTACGCCGCGCGACTATCCGGGCGACCCGCGCTGGCGATTTTTCCGGAACCTGGGTACTCCCCCGCCCGAAACGAAATTCCCCCGCCTCAATGCCCCGCAAGTAATTCCGGCCGGGTTTGAAGCAGAGTGGGCCACGACGATGGACACGTGGGGAGAGAAGATGCTCGCGAGCATCTACACCATCGCCGAGATGATCGCGGTTTCGTTCAATCTTCCGCTCCACACCTTCACGGAAAAATTCCGTAACGCTCCCCACCTCATCGCGCCGAACGGGGTTGACCTGGTTAAGTACCAGCGCGAAGGAACTGTCTTCAACGCCTTCCACTACGACCTCAACTGGGGGACGATTCATGGCCGCGCGCGCTTCCCGGGTCTGCGGCTCTGGCCGCGAGCTGGCGCCCCCTTCGTGGCACGCGTACCGGAAGGGTGTCTGCTGTTTCAGGTAGCGAAGCAACTGGAGTGGCAAACTGGCGGCTACTTTCGCGCCGGCTTCCACGAAGTAGTACAGCTGCATGAAACGCTCGCGGCAGTGGGGACAGCTATCTGGACCAAGCATCCGGCGATCCGAGTCTCCTCGACCGTATTCGGCCACGTGGCGAGCGATGAGCTCCTCGCGGTGTTGGATAACTTCGTCAAGGCGATCGACCCCACATATCGCTCCCGTGTCCTGGCTCTTTACCCGCCAATCCTCACCGGACACCAAGTGGAGCAGGAACTCGAAGCAATCGGGTTCAAGAAGGATTAGCTGTGCCGATTTTGCTATGGCGCAAAATCGAGCATCCTCGATCCCGATGTGAGTCGGGATCGGGACCAAACCAAACGCCCGTCCCGATGAATATCGGGGCGGGCATTCTTAATTACCTTGACTTTTGCGACTTATTTTAGTATTATTATTACGTTTTCTATAAAAAAATTGTCAGAGTAGCTCCCGCCTCTCGGTTCACCGCGCAACCATTCGGCACTGCAGCACCCGCGAGCTCGGCGGGCAAGCGGCTTGTGTACAAACAATTGACCAATAAAAAAGCAAGAAGTAATTTTACAACTTACTGTCAGAGTAGCTCAGTTGGTCCCGATTTCGACTTCGGTCGAAATCGAGGATTAGAGCGTCCCGATGTACATCGGGGAGGCCACAGGTTTCCGCCAAAGGCGGACCCGGTCGAATGACCGGGCGATTCACAATTAAACTATGTCAGGGTAGCTCAGACGGTTAGAGCACGGGATTCATAACCCCGAGGTCGGGAGTTCGATTCTCCCCCCTGACACCACAATTAGTCAAAAGTTAAAAGTCCATAAAGTCTGTAAAGCGTTCCCAGCGACTTTATAGACTTTCGACTTTAAGAACTTTATAGACTGTTATATGCTCATACTGGGTATTGAAACATCTTGCGATGACACGTCTGTCGCCCTACTCAACTCCTCCGAGCAGGGCCATTTTGTAATTTCCGAAAAAACCGCTTCACAGATTGAAATCCACAAAAAATACGGCGGCGTGGTGCCGGAAATCGCGGGACGGATGCACGCGGAGAAAATTGTGCCGTTGCTTGAAGAAGTGCTAAAGGATGCGACTTTAATGTCCCCGACGGCTCACACCCACCTACCCCCCTCACAGGGGGGATTTATCCGTCCTGATGCCATTGCCGTGACCGCCGGACCGGGACTTATTACCGGGTTGATTGTCGGAGTAGAAGCGGCACGGACGCTGTCCTACACCTGGGACATTCCGCTGGTTGCGGTAAATCATATTGAAGGACATATACACTCGGTTGAAATTGGACCACAGACTACAGACTACAGACTACAGCAAACGACCAACAAGACTGTAGTCCGTAGTCCGTCGACCGTAGTCTTCCCTGCGCTTGCACTGGTGGTGAGCGGAGGCCACACAGAGTTAATTATGATGAAAGACCATGGCCGTTACGAAATTCTTGGGGCGACAAAAGACGACGCGGCCGGAGAGTGCTTTGATAAAGTGGCAAAACTCCTAGGCCTCCCCTATCCGGGCGGCCCGCAAATTTCTAAACTGGCTGAAACCGGACGAACGGATGCTATTGATTTTCCTCGGCCGATGCTGGAGCAGAAAAATTACGATTTCAGTTTTGCCGGACTTAAAACTTCGGCCTTGTATTGGCTCCGGGACAACACACCCCTGGCCCCTCTTTTTAGAGGGGAATCAAAAATCCCTCCTAAAAAGGAGGGTAGGGAGGTGTTGGCCGACACTATTACTATCAACGACTTCTGCGCCAGCTTTGAACAAGCAATTGTGGATGTGCTGGTTGGCAAAACAATCCGCGCGGCAGAACAATTTAAACCTAAAACAATTATCTTAGGCGGTGGAGTGGCCGCGAATAAAAAACTTCGCGAAACATTACGCGAAGCAATTCACCATCACTCCCCTGATACTTTATACTTGTTACCTGATACCAAATACTCAATGGACAACGCCGCTATGATTGCCGTCGCCGGATATTATCATGCCCTCAAAAAAGATTTCACTCCTTGGGAAGACATTAAAGTTGACCCTAATTGGAAGATAGCTTCTTAATTTCTTCTTTCAAAATATCCGAACCATCCACCCGAAATGATGTTTTTATTTTTCTTCCTCCGGCGTTGATATATAAAATTTTCTCCCCGGGGTACTTCTTTAGAATTTCTTTTATCGCCTCCGTCTTGCTTTTCAGCTGTTCCGTGGCAAGAGTAATTTCCATGCTATCTTCCACAGGATGAGCGGCCGCGGGCACGTAACTCCGTATTGATTTGCCACCCAAATTAGACAAAAGCTGTTGTACCAAGGCGGCGACGTTTTCTTTGGTTATGACATAAGCTTTCTCTACGAACAATTTGTCGTCTCCTTCGTCTTCGGAGGTCTTGCCGATAACGCACACCAGGTTCCCCTCCTTCCACACTTCTTTGGTACTCTCATACGTGCGCGGAAAAACCAAGAGTTCAAGACTGCTGGTGGTATCTTGAATTGTAACAAACATCATGGCTTGTCCGCTTCGGGTAACTTTCTTTTTGGTAGTATCAATCACCCCGCCCACCACTACCCAGCGGTTACGGTCGCTTAATTCCAATTCATTGAGCGGGGTTAAAATTTTACTCATTAATTTTTGGAAGACGGCAAAAGGGTGGGCCGTTACATAGAGCCCCAAAAGTTCTTTTTCCCAAGAGACTTTCTCTTCGGCGGTAGTGATCGACGCCGGACTTAGCCGAACCTTATTCACGAGATCGATGGTACTGCCCGCGAATAAAGAATGCTGCTTGGTGGAAGACTGCTCATGAGTGCCCCGCACAAAAGAGAGGAGGTTCTCGATGTTAGCCAGAAGCTGGCCGCGCTCGTGGCCAAAGCTATCCATCGCTCCGCATTTAATTAAGCTCTCGAGTGATTTTTTATTCAGATCTTTATCCTTCACGCGGCTAAGAAAATCTTCCAGCCCCTGATATTTGCCGCCGGTCTGGCGCTCACGGTAAATAACCTCGGCAATATGCTCGCCCAAATTTTTGATACCGCTCAAACCAAAACGAATGTGGGCCTCGGCGCCTTCCGGAGAAATCATGGCAAAATTCTTAAAACTCTGGTTGACATCCGGAGGCAATACTTTAATGCCCATGCGCCCGCATTCGTGGATAATGGCCGGGACTTTATCAATGTCCCCGCTCTCGGCGATGAGCACCGCCGTCATGTACTGAAGCGGGAAATTGGCTTTCATGTAAGCCGTCTGATACGCCACCACCCCGTAGCTCGCCGCGTGCGCCTTATTAAAACCATAGGCCGCGAAGGGCTCAATAAGCTCCCACAGCCGATGGATTTTCGCTTCCGAAATTTTTCCATATTCCTTGCACCCTTTGACAAATTTTTCTTTTTGTTTCATCATTTCCGCCGGAATCTTCTTGCCCATGGCTTTCCTAAATTTATCGGCTTCTTCCCAATTGTAGCCGGCCAAATTAATGGCGGTGAGCAAAACGTCATCCTGATAAACAATAAGACCAAGCGACTGATCCAAATAATCTTTCATCCGCTGGTCAAGGTATTCAATAAGCTCCGGATTATTTTTACGCTTGATATATTCGGGAATTGATTCCATCGGCCCCGGACGAAACAGGGCGACCATCGCCATAATATCAAAAATACTGGCCGGCTTAAGTTCCTTAAGATAGCGCGTCATTCCGGAACCGGAGAGCTGGAATACGCCGACAGTTTCTCCGCGCGCCAGCATATCATAGGTTTTTTTGTCGTCCCAGGGCTCCAGATTATACAAATCTACTTTTTTACCGGTGGTTTTTTCTACAATTTCTACCGCGTGCCCCAAAATCGAAAGGTTGCGGATGCCTAAAAAATCCATCTTCAGGAGTCCGGCCGCCTCCACCGCGTGCATTTCGTATTGCGTGATAATTTTTTCACCGCCGGTTTCACGCTGCACCGGCGTAAAATCGGTAAAAGCGGTCGGCGATATTACAACGCCGGCCGCGTGAATGGAAGTGTGGCGCGCGCAACCTTCTATCTTCTGCGCCAAATCTAAAAGTCTTTTGGCCGGCGCGTTTTTCTGATAAAGATTTTTTAAATCCGGCTCAAGATCGATTGCTTTAGCGATAGTCATCTGAAAACCCTGCGCGCCGAAAGGAATGAGTTTCGCAACCTGATCGCAAAAAGAATAACCGTACCCAAGCGCCCGGCCAACATCACGAATGGCTCCGCGCGCCGCCATGGTACCGAAAGTTATAATCTGGGCTACCTTGTCGGCGCCGTATTTTTTAGTAACATAGGCAATCATTTCGTCGCGGCGATCGTCGGCAAAATCCGCGTCAACATCGGGCGGGCTGGGGCGATAGGGGTTCAAAAATCTTTCAAAAGGAAGTTTAAAAAATAAAGGATTTACATTGACAATTCCCAGCGCGTAAGAAACCAGGGAGCCGGCCGCCGAGCCGCGGGTTGTTTCAATAATTCCGTTGGTTCGCGCGTAGTGCACGTAATCGGCTACCACCAAAAAATACGGCGAGTATCCTTTTTTGACGATAATTTCCAATTCATACTCCACGCGTTTCCGCACGTCCTCGGTAATTTCGGTGAGCTGGGCGAGTTTTTCGTAAACCTGCTCGCGTAAATATCCGTCGGCGGTTTTGCCGGTTGGAATATCAATCGCCGGAAAATGCCAGATATTAAGCGCCAGTTTCAAATTTACTCGCTCGGCGATCGCTACAGTATTGGCAATCGCTTCCGGCAGATGTTTGAATCGATTGATAATCTCTTTACCGGACGCCAAAGAGTAATCCACACCCACCATCGTGGGGCGACTGGGCTCGTCAATCGTTCGGCCGGCGCTGATGCACGCGAGAATATCCTGCGCTTCGCTGTCTTCCGGGTCCACATAGTGAGTGTCGCGAGTAACCACCAACGGCAAACCGGTGTCTTTCGCCAGCTGAACAAGTTGTGTGTTCACCTCAATTTGCCCGGCCAAATCCGGCAAGTCGTTGAGCTCTAAATAAAAGTTGTCGGGTCCAAAAATGTCCGCGTATTCCAAAGCCACTTTTTTTGCTTTCTCATAGTTTCCGCCAGAGGCGGATCCGCCTTTGGCGGAATTTTCTCTTTTTAGTATTGACGGTATCTCTCCCTCGAGGCAGCCGGACAAGGCGAGTAAGCCTTCGCTGTGGCTCTTAAGCCTGGCTTTATCCAGCAATGGTTTGCCGTGAAAACCTTCCAGATACGCGAGCGAACAAAGTTTCATCAAATTTTTATACCCGCGCTCATCAAGCGCCAACAGTACCAAATGATGATATTTATAATCGGAAATATTTTTATCACCGAGTTTCGCGGACGTAACATAAACTTCCAAACCGATGATCGGTTTGATGCCTTCTTTCTCGCAGGCTTCGTAAAACTCAATGGTGCCATACATATTGGCGTGATCGGTAAGCGCCAAGGCGGTAAAGCCGAGTTTTTTAGCGGCCAGGACGAGCTCGTCAATTTTAGGCAAGCCGTCGAGCAGCGAATAGTGGGAGTGGGTATGGAGGTGAACGAAATCCATATATAAAACCAGACTGTTATCCCCCTCTTACTAAGAGGGGGTAGGGGGAGTTGCCGTGGGTAGTGCCACAAGCTTACAGGCAACTTCTAAATCAGTTAAGATATTTTCTAGATTATTAAAAATCTCATTACTATTATATCTCTTTACTGTAATCCCTAAATTTTCTAAATACTTTTGTTTCTTTTGATCTTTTATAAAGACACTCTCTTCGGCGTGTGTGATACCATCTACCTCAATAGCTAATTTGAGCTTAGGACAATAGAAATCCAATATAAAGTTACCGATACCATACTGGCGACGAAACCGACAGCCCAACCGATCTCCCTTTATGAATTTCCATAACACAACTTCACTTTTGGTAATGTTGTTCCTTAAATTCTGCCTATAAGGTTGAAATTTTCGCCGGTTGTTTATTTTCGTCATAATTCTCATGATACTTCGGCAACTCCTCCTTCACCTCCTCTTGGAAAGAGGAGGATTGCCGGCGACGCTATTTTACCCAACCTTCTCCATAAAATCAATTTAAAAACTCCCTCCCGGGAGTTTCTTACAAAGATACTAAAACCATTTCTATTTCTTTATTTTTTTGGTTATTTTCTTCATCTTTTTCGCCGTGGCTTCTACCGCGCGATCTACCGCCTCTTTGGCCATATCATTCGTTTTTGCTGTGCCCTTATTCACCCATTCTTTGGCCTTGCGTGAAACCGCGTTTTTTACGAAACCGGCCACGCCATCAGTCGCCATCGTCATGAGCCCGGAGATGTGCTCTACTTTGCCGCGAATATAATTAATCGCTTCGGTGAGCGATTGCAGGCGCAGGCGAAATTCTTCCACGATTTGGCTGGTGTTCCTCAATATCTTCATAACGTAGTAAAACATCCAGCACAGAAATACGGTGACCCACAGCACGCAAAACGAAATCACCAGATAGAGAATATCTTTGGAAGAATCTAACATACGCCTCCTAAATAAAATTAATAATTATTTTTTATCTCTCAAAAAATCTCCAACCACGCCTAAAAAAACTTCACTACATTCTTTCTTTGCACAAATCCAATCGCGGCAAATCTCTGGTTAGTTTACAACCCCAAATACTTGCTCTGCTCCATTCCTCGTCATCATTTTCCTGATCCTTATGACATTTATCGCAATGAAGCGTGGTAGACATAAAATAGAATTAACACTTTACAAAATCGTGTATCGTTCTCTATGTCTCGTGTATCATGTTGATATTATCCCACGGAGAAAAAATAGTGTCAAGGAATATTTTTCAACCTTTATACGCTGTTAACTAATGTTGTGCTGATTTTTTTACTCTACTAAAAGTTTTAGTTTGCCTGTAAAAGGACCGTACCATGTGTGTGTTTCTTTTGAAGATTCTGGACTTGATACTACAGTTTCCAAATAAATGGTCTGTATGTCTGGCCAATTACCTAAATTCCAATTCTTTGTAGCCCAAACATAAACTTCAAAAAAATCGGTGCCTTCTGGTGTAGCATTTGCAACACGCACTAATCCTTGTGGTTGTGTAGTTTTGTATCTAGAAGCGGTTTTGGCATCCATAACTAAATTTACATATTTACCCAAACTTTCAAGTTGCTTTGCAGTTTCTTGTTTTGGTTGGACTGCCTGATTTTTTTGCCACATATAAAATCCGCCGCCAACGACGGCTGCTGTAATTATTACAGCGATGACGATTTTTGATGCTTGTGATTGCATAGGTTTTAAATTAAATATTAAAATCGAATTTTTATTTTCTCATTCCCGCGGCTCGTTGATATTATCCCACGGAGAAAAAATAGTGTCAAGGAATCTAAAAAGAAGCCTTTGCTTTCAAGGATCTTGATGACGAGACGAAGTGAATATGACCTGGGCATGTTGAAGAGTGACAGAGGCGAGAGAAGGCTCTTTTACTCGCTCTGCCTTGGCTGGAAGCGGTATATCCTCAAAATATAATTCCAAAGCATCCTGAAGCATGGCGAGGGCCTCTTTTTTGGTCTTGCCAAAACTAGAGACATCCACATCCAAGCATTGAGAGATGTAATATTTTCCTTCTTTCCACACCACTGATTTGAGGTCTATTTTGCGCATAGATTTAGCTTTATTTGTCATGTTGATATTATCCCACGGAGAAAAAATAGTGTCAAGGAATTTTCTGTAGCCAGATACACGCTGTTATACGCTGTAATAAAAAGCCGATTCGTTAATGATTTTGGCGGTTTATTTTTTAGGAAAAGTGTATTCTGGATTGCCTGATTTTCCAGACTTTAATTCCCATTCCTTAGTTTCGTGGTTATATACATAATGAGGTTTGGTATGATCATGTTCTGTACCCTCAGCGACATTTTTTGCTACAACATATCCTTCTTTTTTGAGGGAAATTAACTTTTCCGTTAGAGCTTTCACTCTATCTTCTGTTGGGTCTAGATTTTCTTTTTTAAGTAACCCTATTGCTTGCTCACGAAGTTTTACTTTTTGTTCTTTGGTGACTAATCTGACCATTTTATCATCTGTCATAAATTTATTTTTAAATGAATTAGTTTTATTATCTCGACCTCGCCAAATAAACCACCAAAATCATTATGTCAAATTTTACAATTGGCTTTTTATTATGGCGTATAACTGATTTTTATACGAATTGCTTTCGTAGCCTACTTTCTCACCTCCGCCCCAAATTTTTTCTCCAGCATTTTTTCTACTCTGGCGTGCGCGGCGTCAATCTCGGCGCTGGTGAGTGTTTTAGACGGATCGGCATAAGTGATGTGATAGGCCATGCTCTTGTGGCCAGCGCCGACATTTTTTCCTTCAAAAACATCGAATAATTCTACTTTTTTTATAAGTGGGTCGGCGTTTTTTATCGCGACAATAATCTCGGCGTGCGTCGCTTCCTTTTTTACCAAAAAAGCGATGTCACGCGAAACCTCCGGATACACCGGTAGCGGCGAGAGCACAATCTTTTTCCCCTCATAAAAATCAGCCAAACGGTTAAGATTAATTTCAAGGATTCCCACTTTCCCCTCCAAACCTAGGCCCTCCTGGAGCAAAGGGTGGAGTTCATACACGGAGCCGAGTGCCACGCCCCGACAGATGATATCCGCCGAACGGGAAGGGTGCTGCCACGGTTTTGGTTCGGCCGGCGGCGTGAAACTAACATCTTTTCCCCAGGGCCGGAGCACTGCTTCGGCGGCGCGGCGCGCTTCCACGAATGGGGTGGCAGCTTTTTTATTGAGGTAAACGGTAGCGAGCCAGGTGTCTTGGCGCGGTAAAAGCTCGTCGCCATTTTTCTCGGCCCGGGGACCGGATTCTTCTTTTACAAATACTTTGCCCGCCTCGGCCAAACGGAGTTCGCCATAATCGGCGCTGTTTTGTTTAAGATTTTCGAGGAGTCCCGGAACCAGCGACCGCCTAAGAAACGGCTTTTCTTTGGAGAGCGGGTTATCGAGCTCAATATATTTATTTATGTCATCGCCCAGCTTTAAAATTTGGTTTTCGCTAACGAAAGAATAATTATAGACTTCCGTGTAGGCGAGCTCGAGCGCCAATGTTTGAACAATCTCCCGCTCCAAGCGGCGTAAGACGTTGGTTTCGGGAGGAACAATTGGAAATTCAGGCAAACTCCCGGGAATGTTTTCATAGCCATAGATCCGCGCCACTTCTTCCACCAAATCTTCGGCCATAGAAATATCTCTGGTCGCGCGCCAAGTGGGGATAGTAACCGATAAAATGTTTTTCTTTTCTTTCACTGCAAAGCCGAGCTGGGTAAGAATAGATATCATAGTCTTTGCCGGTATTTCAATTCCCAATTTCTGTTTAAAAAATGCTGTCGGCACTTCAATTGGCCCGGTAAACAGGCGCGGCTTGCCCACGCCAACTGTTTTACTTGTTACTTTGGCGCCCGGGCAGAGCTCGAGCAAAAGCTCTACCGCCCGCGCGAGCGCCAGCTCGCACATGTTAGGATCCAAACTTTTTTCAAAACGCGCCGAGGAATCGGTGCGAAGACCTAATTTAGTGGAAGTTCGGCGGATGGCGGCGGCATCAAAATTTGCCGATTCAAAAATAATCGTTGTTGTATCGTTCGTAACGCCACTCTCTCGCCCTCCCATCACACCGGCTAAGGCGACGGCTTTCCCGCCAGCTGGCGGATCATCGGTCGCTATAACCAGCATATCGTTCGTCAACGTGTGTTCTTTCTTATCGAGCGTCACAAATTCCTCACCTTCCTTCGCTCGTCGCACCACAATAGACTTTAGACTTTGGACTTTAGACTTTGGACTTAGACGCGAAGCGTCGAAAGCGTGCATCGGCTGGCCTAAATCCAACATGACGTAATTGGTGATATCCACAATGTTATTAATTGGCCGGAGCCCAACCGCCGAGAGCGCCTGTTTGAGCCAGGCAGGCGACTCCTGAATCTTAATGCCGCCGATGGCTACAGCCAAATATTTTGGGCATAATTTTTCATCCTCAACTTTCACCCTCAACTTGAGCTCCTTACCTTCTTTTATTTCAAGGATTGGATACGGAGCAAACTCTTTTCCAAACAGCGCGGCCACTTCACGGGCCATGCCGTGGTGTCCCCACAAATCCGGCCGATTGGAAAGTGATTTATTGTCAATTTCAAAAATAACGTCATTAAGACCAAGCGCATCGGTGAGCGTCATGCCTGGTTTTATTTTATCATTGCGAGGAGGTGAGGGACGAGCCGACGTGGCAATCCCGTTAAGTTCAGAGCCCATTAAGCCAGGGGATTGCTTCGCGGAGTTTATCCCGCCAGAGGCGGGGCTCGCAATGACAGACAGATCAGCAATTTCCTTTTCCTCTTTTTTGGGAAACATCTCCGCTAGTCCGATTTCGTCGGAAGCGCAAATCATGCCATTAGATTCTACTCCGCGAATCACCGTAGGTTTCAATACTACCAAATCGCCTTCGCCGTGCCATTTAACTCGGGCGCCAGATTTCGCCACTGCCACCAGCATTCCCGCGGCAACATTGCTCCCGCCGCAGACAATTTGTACGGGCTGAAGATTTTCAGCCCGTACACCAACATCCACCTTGCACACTTTTAGCTTATCGGCGTTAGGGTGTTTTTCACAGGAGATAATTTTTCCGACGACAATATTCTCCAGATTTTTGCCTTGTTGTTCGATGCTGTCCACCTCCACCGTGCTCAATTTTAATTTTTTCGCGACCTCTTCGGGCGTAACGGAATCCGGGAGGGTGGCGTATTGTTTCAGCCAATTGAAACTGATTAACATATTTCATCTTTTTAAATGTCATCTCGAATGAAATGAGAGATCTCTGTATCTTTAATATTAATTGCAATTGAAAAAGCTAAATAGCAAGCGGACCTATCGTAGGTGCTAACTTGACTCTTAATTTTTCTTACCAAATCGGGCTGATCGGCAAAATCTTTGTTGAGTTGTTGCCACAGACCGGAATTAAAATTAAGCAAATCATCTACAAAACTTCTAACGGCGTTAAGCCGAATATTCGTTTTTTCGGCATCGTCCGCTTCCCGATAGTCATCGGTATAACGCGTTGGACGCAGACGTTGTATATAATGGATTAAAAACTGGAGCGGCAAAATATCTACGAGTATTTCGCCTTTTTCACTCCCTCTAATAACTCTTTTGCCTTCTTCAGGATCGGGAGAGACGCGCTTATCTCTACTCATAAAAAATTTGACCCGGTCGGCGTCAATCGTTTCATCGGTCGGTAGACCTCTTGTTGTTACAAAATTCATAAACCTGGCGTGGGGCGGCATCTGTACCCCGGTTTCAAAATGTGATTCAGCGCGCTCGCGGCCTCCGCCCCCCGCCGGAGAATAACCGGTTTCCAAACCAGATCCTGGCGGTAGAGACGCAAAATTTTGCGTCTCTATCGGCGCCAGCGGCTTACTGTCGCTGCCATATAAATCGGCGAAGTAGCGGATGGTTTCGGCTTCATTTTCAAAACCCTCAAACCGAAGGGTGCCGGACTCGGCCAAAGTTAAATAAAACATCCGTCTGGTCTCGCTTGGAGATGGTTTTTGAGCGGATTTGCTTTTGTTTTTAAACGACTTCACTTCATCGCTGGCTAAGGAATCAATGGCTTGCTTAAATTCCTGCCGCCGATTTACATATTCCAGGTCTTCGCTAGGCGCGCGCGGCGCCATAATATCTTTTCGCGCGTAATATTTTTCCGGGCTGACATAATATCCCCACATTCCCTTGCAGATATTTTTTAATTCTTCATTCTTTATTTTTGAATTCAAAATAAATTCAAGCTGCGCGTTGGCAATTCGTTCTTTTACGTCGTCAGGAACCTTTTCCGAAAAAAACTTAAAAGAACTCTCAAACAAATTTGCCATCATCATCGCCGACGTTTTTTCTTCACCGGGTTGGGCCTCCGGTCGCGGACCAGCAAGCTTGTCTGAAACTTTATTCCAAATTTCTATAAATTTATTTTCACGCGCCGCTGGTTCGCGAATGTTAAAAATTGATTCTAACTTACTCAAAAACGCTTCGTATTCTTCCCAATTAAAAGCGTCCGTGGCCGCGAATACTTCCGCTTTATTTTTTTTTACTTCCTCAAGATTGTGTTCTTTTCTCATAGATAGCAATTAAAAATCCGTGTAATCCAATTCAATCTGCGTAATCCGTGTTCTAAAACTGCTCTAAAAATTTCATGTTCCCGCTCTCGAGTAATCTAATATCCTCAATGCCATACTTCAGCATCGCGAGCCTCGTGAGCCCAAAACCAAAGGCAAAACCTTGATAGTGCGCGGGATCAATTCCGCCTTCCTTCAAAACATTCGGATGAACCAGGCCCGCCCCAAAAATTTCGAGCCAGCCCGACTGTTTGCATAGCCGGCAGCCGTTGCCCTGGCAGGTAAAACAGGTAACTTCTCCATTTACCCCCGGCTCGACGAAAGGATAAAATTTAGGGCGCAGGCGTACCTTGGTGCCCGCACCGTAAAGATGCTGGGCCACCACTTCTAATACGCCCTTAAGATGGCTAAAGGTAATATCTTTATCTATCACCAATCCTTCCAGCTGATAAAAGGTGTGTTCATGGCGCACGTCAGTAGCTTCGTTGCGAAAGCATTTGCCGGGAACAATCATCCGGAGCGGAGCGCCGTACTTTTGCATCGCCCGTACCTGCATGGGCGAGGTATGCGTGCGCATCACCAGATTAGCACGATCCTTAATATAAAATGTATCTTGCATATCCCGCGCCGGATGAGTTTCGGGAATATTTAAAGCGCTGAAGTTATAATAATCGCTTTCAAGCTCGGGCCCGTCGAGCGCCATAAAACCCATCGAGGTAAATAAATCTTCCAAATCTTTTTGGATAATGGTAAGCGGATGAAAATGTCCGCGCTCCTGCTTGGGGAGCGGCGGCGCTGTTATATCCACGCGCTCTTTATCAATAGTTTCAACCCAGCTTTCCCTCTCAAGCTCCTGCTTTTTTTGAGCAAGATTGGCTTCAATCTTTGTTTTTACTTCATTAGCGAGTTGTCCGACCGATTTGCGAACATCATCACCGAGATTCTTTAAATTTTTCATGATGTCCGTAAGCTCGCCGCTTTTTCGGCCAAGCAGTTTGTTCTCAAGCTCTTCGAGCTGGAGTTTGTCTTTTACCGCTTTGATAGCCAAAAACGCCTCGGCTTTTAATTTTTCTAATTTTGACTGCATATATGTACGAAATTTATTTTTTGTTCTGGTAGGGACAGGTCGCGATTTTTTTTTACTGTCTGACGAAATTGTGGATTTATTAAAATGACTCCGTTAATCTTATAACTTAACTCGGGATAGAGCAAATCATCGCGCCTTAAGGCAATCTTTTTCTCCATAATCAAATTCTGTTTCACTTTTGTATTTTCGTAGCTTTCGTATTTCGTACCTTACCATATTCCCAAATCTTTTATCGTCACCGCCACCACCAGAAGCATCAGGAGAACAAAACCGATAGTGTGGGCGATCTGCTCGTATTTTGGCGCAACCGGCCGCCGCCGAATGGCGTTGATGATGATGAATAAGAGTCTCCCGCCATCCAAAGCCGGGATGGGAAGAATGTTAAGTACTGCCAAATTAAGCGAAAGCAGGGCGGTAAATTGAATGAGATAGCCAAATCCCATCCGCGCGACTTCGCCGGTCATTACCGCCACTCCCACTGGCCCGGATACCGCTCCGCCGAAACCGGCGCCGGTAAATAAACCCTTAAACAAATACGCAAAGGCTATAACAATCTCCTTTAAATAGGTTCCCGTGGCGCGAATGCCGTGGTAAATAGCTTTATACCACGGATAGCGCACGAACCCAACCTCGGCAACGGCCACGCCCAAACCGCCCCGGCCAGTGTCCTCGTAAACTATCGGGTGAATTTTTTTAGTAAAAGTTTCTTTTCCACGCTCTATGGTAACGGTAACATCTTCATTGCGGTGAGTATTTATGTAATTCCGAAAATCTTCCGGCTGGGGGTTTACAAGATCATTTATGCGCACAATCGCATCGCCGCTTTTTAGCCCAGCCGCTTCGGCCGGTTTGCCGGGTAATACCTGAATAATCTCCAGCCGTTGGCCTTGGACTTCGCTCCCGGTTGCCCCGCCAGCCGCCTGGGGAAAACCAACCATGAAACCAACGGATAAAAGCGCGGCGGCGAGCACAATATTCATAAGCACTCCGGCCGCGATGACGAGCGCCCTCTGCCAAATTTTTTTGGCGGCAAAACTATCGTGGTCGGCGGTTGGGGCGCCATTCTCGCCTTTAATTTTTACGAATCCGCCGAGCGGTAGCAAGTTAAGGGAATACAAAGTTCCCGGGACTTCTTCGCTCGTCTCCGCGGCGGCGGTGGCCTTTTTGTGGCCCCAGACAATTTCCCAGCGGTGCTTGCTTCCAATTTTCTTGAGGCGACGGATACCGGCCAAGCGGGGAGGAAAACCAAAACCAAATTCATCTACTTTAATACCGCTTTTGCGCGCGACAATAAAGTGGCCAAATTCATGCGAGAGCACAAGAACGGCGAGGACGGCAATGAAAATGAGGAGAGTGAACATAGTTTTTTTCAGTGTCATCCCGAGGAGCGTAGCGACCTGGCTTCGCCGAAGCTTAGCTACGCCAATGCGAGCGTGGGGATCCCCTAGCTTACAAATTAACTAGTGAGCGCTTTAATCCAGGGGATTGCTTCGCGGAGTTTATCCCGCCAAAGGCGGGGCTCGCAATGACACATTAATTCTTGCCAAATAAGCCTTTTCATTATATACTAACCCCAACAAAAAGCCAAGCTTTGGCCTTAATTCTTAACTTTTACTTATTATGACACCTACCTACGTCATACTAATTATAGTGGCAGTTGCCGCTATCTGGGTTATTGGCATGTATAACGGCCTCATCCGCTCCAAAAATCGGGTAGAAGAAGCCACGAGCGACATTGATGTCCAGCTCAAACGCCGCTATGACCTCATTCCCAATCTTGTAGAAACCGTGAAGGGGTACCTGACGCACGAGCGCGAAACTCTGGTGAGACTAACCGAGGCGCGCACGGCGGCTATGGCGCTATCCGGCGACAAGAATGCCAGCCTAGCCGATCGCGAGCGCGCCGAAAACCAGCTCTCCGGCACCCTTAAGACCTTGTTTGCGGTGACCGAAAATTATCCGGAGCTTAAAGCCAGCCAAAACTTTTTACAGTTGCAAGACGAGATCAGCGACACGGAAAACAAAATTCAGGCCGCCCGGCGATTTTACAATGGCAATGTCCGCGACTTCAATATCAAAATTCAAACATTCCCCACTAATCTTTTCGCTCAAAAAATGAACTTCAAATCCTACGAATTCTTCCAGGCGGCGGAGGGTGAACGAGAAAATGTGAAAGTGAAATTTTGATGATGTACGAAATACGAAAACTACGAAATATACGAAAGTGAATTTGTGATTATGGCAAAAATCAAAACGGTCCGTAGAAATGATTTATTACACCACGAACTTTGCTACCAAATTAACGCCGCTCTTTTTGAAGTATTTAAGCAGATTGGACCCGGACATCCAGAAAAAATTTACCAACGAGCTGTAGCGGCGGCCTTACGAAAACGAAGTATAAAATTTGTAGAACAATACTATGTGCCTCTTAAATTCGACAATACTAATGTGGGCAGGTATTATTTGGACTTTTTAATTGAAGACAAAATTATTCTTGAGTTAAAAAAAGGCAAATTTGTTGACGCACTGCTAATAGACCAAGTAAAACATTACCTGACTTCGCTCAACTTACAGTTAGCGCTGGTGGCTTGTTTCACCAATCATGGAGTTTTTACAAAAAGAATTCTCAACCTATACTAATAGTTTTCGTATTTCGCCCAGTCAATTATTTTTCGTATCTTTCGTAGTTTTCGTATTTCGCCCAGTCAATTATTTTTCGTATCTTTCGTAGTTTTCGTATTTCGTACATAATTCGTACATAATATGCACAACCAAATCGCCTCCAACAAACGCAAGTCAATAGCTGCTTGACTAATAAAAAAAATCTTGATACCATTCTAATGTAACTCTCTTAAAATACTTGCTATGCAACAATTCACAGCGGTCTATCAAAAACGCGGCAAATGGTACGTGGGCTATGTTGAAGAAGTCAGCGGTGTAAATTCGCAGGGCCGGACTATGCGCGAAGCGCGGAATAATCTTCAAGAGGCGCTGGGGCTGGTGATTGACGTAAACCGCGCCGCGCTCGCGCGCGAAGTGCGCGGCCGCGTTATCCGCGAACCTCTCAAATTATTATAGGCATGAAACGCAAAGATTTAATAAAACATCTTTTGCGACAGGGCTGTATTTTTATCCGCGAAGGCGCCAATCACAGCGTCTTTTTTAATCCTTTGCTTCACAAAACCTCCACAATCCCGCGCCATACCGAGATAAATGAGTGGCTAGCGAAAAAGATTTGCGAGGATTTGGGAATCGTGATGAAATAATTTGCAGTCAATTATTTTTCGTATCTTTCGTACATAATTCGTACATAATATGTACAACCAAATCGCCTCCAACAAACGCAAATCAGTATTCCTAATGACGATCTTCATCGCCATCATCATCGGCTTGGGCTATGTTTTTAGCCGCGCGACTGGGGACACGGCTTATGGCGGGGTCTGGTTCGCCATTATTTTTTCTCTCATCGCCACCGCGCTCTCCTATTTTCACGGCGACAAAATCGCGCTTTGGACGAGCGGGGCCAAGCCGATGGTGAAGGAAGATAACCCCTATGTGTACCGGCTGATAGAGAATCTCTGTATCGCCAATGGCGCGCCAACGCCCAAGATTTATATTATTGAAGACAGCGCGATTAACGCGTTCGCCACCGGGCGCAAACCGGAACTCGCTTCCATTGCCGTAACGCAGGGAGCGATTAAAAAATTAACGAATGAAGAATTGGAGGGAGTTTTGGCGCATGAATTATCGCACGTCAAAAATTACGACATCCGCTTTATGACGCTGGTGGCCGTGCTGGTTGGCGCGATTTCCATTTTGGCCAATATCTTTTTGCGCAGCCGCTGGTTTATGGGCGGACGGCGCGATGATCGGGAAGGCGGCAATCAGCTCGCGGCGATTTTTATGATTGTCGGCATCGTCCTCGCTATTCTCTCGCCCATTATCGCCGAGCTGATTAAGCTCGCCATCTCGCGACGGCGAGAATATTTGGCCGATGCTTCTGGGGCATTGTTGACCCGCTATCCAGCGGGCCTCGCTAATGCGCTCGGAAAAATCGCCGCGGAAAACCAGCCGCTCAAAACCGCTTCCGCCGCCACCGCGCATCTTTTTTTCGCCAATCCTTTTTCCGCTAAATCACTAAGCAATATTTTCTCCACCCATCCGCCGATTATGGAACGAATTAAAAGACTACGCGAGATGGGAAAGTAATAAATTGACAAAACTCTCCGATGTATGGGACGATAGTGCCACACAGCTGCGGCAAGGAGCTGAACATGGAAGTGATCGTCGGCATCAGCAACATAACCGTAGATATATGTCCCGACCCGCGGACGCAATCGTACAAGGTAGAGATTGCCTACAAGCTAGCCAACGGCAAAACCAAACACGCTAAACTAACCACCAAGAGATTGACCTTCCACATAGTCTTTAAACCAACCCGTGCACCTTGGATACGATGTGAAGCTGAACCGATGGCAGTTAGCGTGATTGTCATTACCACGGTTGCGGTAGCGACAGGCGGTTATCTCATTGACCTTGTCTATCATTATAGCAACGGCGCCACGAACAGTAGCAACGGCCACATTGATAAGTTTCCCTTCTCCATTAATTTCCATAAGAGTCCGCTCAAAGATGCCGTATAGTAGAGACGCCCCGCTGGACATCGGAGCGTCTCTACAACTATTTCTTCCCTTCGCCGCCAAAAAGTTTATCGGACACACGCAACTTCCGAATGGTGCCGCGCTCGTTTTTAAGAGTAACAATTCCGGCGCGTTGATCTATTTTTATAATGGTATACTCAAACACGCGCAAATCGTCAGCCAGTTTGGCCTTCACAATTTGCCGCACCTTGATACCGGTTTGTTTAATACGCTTAGCAACCTCTTGGCGTTTGAAGTAGTCAATCACTGTCTTGTCCTCACCTTTTTTATTAAAGTTCTCCTCGATTTTCCTAAGCCAAGCGGCATCCTTATTTTGGAACGAATGTTTTTTTACGGACATACGGATAAAAATTACGATTTAATAAGAGCGCTCATTTCTTTAACTTTCTCTTCCATCAATTTTTTCGTCGTCGCTTCCAAATTCAAACGCAGTACCGGCTCGGTGTTGCTCAAACGCACGCTGAACCAGCCCCAAGCAAACTTCATCCACAGGCCGTCGAGACGCGAAATTTCCTTGGCTTTTTTTCCGCCCAAGGCGGATCCGCCTTGGGCGGAATATTCTTCTTCAATCTTCTTCATTACCTCAACTTTGTTCTCAATATGAAAATTAATTTCGCCGGAGTGGAAATATTTTTTGAGCGGGAGGACGAGCTCGCTCAACGGTTTTTGTTCGCGCGATAAGAATTGTAAAATATAGAGCAGAGACAGATCAGTGGATTCCACATCGTACATATCGTGATAATAAAGGTGGAGCGACAGCTCGCTCGCGAATAACCCTTTGTTTTCTTTGAGCGCTTTTTTTATGTTGGCATGCCCAACTTTGCACATCTCGACACTCGCCCCGGCCGCCTGCCATATTTCCGGCACAATCATGCTGGAACGCACATCATAGAGCATGCGCCCGCCGGGGTGATTCTCAAGCACCTCAAGCCCCACCAATGCCCCCACCAACGAAGCGTCTACCACCTCTCCCTGCTCGTCCACCAGCCCAATTCGATCGGCGTCGCCATCGAGCGCAAAACCAAAATCCGCGCCGCTCGCGACCACCTGTCTTTGCAGATCGCGCAAGGTTTCTACTTTAAGCGGGTTAGCTTCGTGGTTGGGGAATCGGCCGTCCGGCTCTAAATACAAATATTCCACCGTGAGCGGCAACTGCTCAATTATTTTTGGAAACGTGGCTTTGGCCATGCCGTTGCCGGCGTCAATGACTATTTTCAACGGGCGAAGGGAACTGGGCGGGACGAGAGAAAAAATTTTTTTTAGATAGTCGGGCAGAACATTCTTTTTTGTTGTCATTCCGACCACGCCCAGTTTGTCATCTCGAGCCACAGCGAGAGATCTCTGTCGGTTGGCCGCCAATTGGACAGGGAATTCTCCACTTCGCTGCGCTTCGGTCGAAATGACAGTGGACGAGGACCAATTGCGAACCAATTCTTTTATCTCTCCCATACCGCTTGCTCCGCCAATCGGCAAACCATTGCCAAGCGTCATTTTGAAACCATTATATTCGGCCGGATTGTGGCTGGCGGTAACCATTATGCCTCCGGCATGCTCCGGATAGTGAGCGCAGGCAAAGTTAAACAAAGGAGTAGAAACAAGCCCCACATCCACTACCGAAACACCTTCTTCTTGAACTCCTTGACTTACGGCTTCGGCCAGACCCGCGCTTGTAGCGCGCATATCACGGCCTACCACTACTGCCTGACGAGAGTTAAGCAGTTGATGGGAACGTAAAAATTGAATAAAGGCGTGGCCGAGGCGATAAGCCAAATCGGGCGATAACTCGCCAGCCACCAGTCCGCGAATATCATACGCTTTAAAAATATGCTCGGGGAAAGACATACTAAATTTATTGACAGCAACGCTAAAATAGTATATAATATAGTAACAACATAGTCAAAAGTTCATAAAGTCTTTAAAGTCTATAAAGCATAATTTCGACCTTTCGTCTTAACGACTTTACGGACTTTACGGACTTTACGGACTTTCGACTTTATAGACTATTCACCATGAACTTACTCGACCGCTTCTCCGCTCATGTTCGCGATGTTCTGGCGCGGAGCATCCACTTAGCCGCCGAACTTAAAAATCCAGCCGTGGAACCAGTCCACCTGTTATTTGTGCTGTCTTCACAAAAAGGGTCGATAGCGACCGAGGTTATTAATCGCTTCAAAGTTACCCCCCAAATTCTGGAGCAGGCCTTGCTTAACCTTCCCACCCGGGAAAATTCTGTCCGCGGTATCGCTGCCAAAACCACGCTTCCCCTGCTTTCCTTGGCCGTCAAAGTAGTTGTTGAAAAAGCTCTGGCATTGGCTCATGAGCACAGCCACAATTACATCGGCACCGAACATCTTCTCTCGGCCATTCTCAATTCAGAGAATGATATCGTCGCGAGCGTGCTGGCCGCTCAAGCGGTGAATGTGGTAGAATTTAAAAAACAACTAGATAATATTTTAGTCAATGCCGCCAATTTTCCCCGCCTCACCGAGGCCACGGAAATTATGGAGAGTTTGGAAGAAAATTTAAGCGACGCGTCAATTCCTCTTATCGAGACCCATGGCAAGTCCGCCCGAGGCGGATCCGGCTCGCTTCAGGCGGGCGGAAAAAAAGAAACCGCTTTGGAATTTTTCGCGAACCATCTTACCGATCCCAGCGCTCAAAAAAACATTGATCCGGTTATCGGCCGCGAACAGGAAATTGAGCGAGTGATACAAATTATTTGCCGCCGCACTAAAAACAATCCTCTGCTCTTGGGCGATCCGGGGGTGGGCAAAACCGCCGTTGTGGAGGGTTTGGCTAAAAAAATTGTTGAGGGAAATGTTCCGGATATTCTGTTGAATAAAAAAATTTACGCGCTCGACATGGGCATGCTCATCGCGGGCACCATCTATCGCGGCGAGTTTGAATCGCGTCTGCGGCAGGTGATTGATGAAACGGTAAACAATCCCAATATTATTTTATTTATTGACGAAATTCACAACATTGTCGGCGCCGGCAGCAACCAGGGCACGCTGGATGCCGCTAACATTCTAAAGCCGGCCTTGGCGCGCGGACAAATTCGCTGTATCGGCGCCACCACCCATTCGGAATATAAAAAATACATTGAGAACGACGCCGCGCTCGAGCGCCGGTTTCAGTCGGTGTATACCTGTGAGCCAAGCCTGGAAGATACCGTGAAAATTCTACGCGGAATAAAGAGAAACTACGAAGCCTACCACAATGTAATAATTACTGACGAGGCCGTTGCGGCGGCGGCCAAGCTCTCGGCGCGCTATATTACCAATAAATTTCTTCCGGACAAAGCTATCGATCTCCTCGACGAAACAGCGGCGGCAAAAAAGCTCGGCGCCAAGCTCGCCGGCTGGCAGAGCAAACTACTCCGTTTGGAAAGAATGCTGGAAAAAATAATTTTGGCCAAAGAAACGGCCGCGGCGAATGATGATTTTGCCGAAGCGGTGCTCCTCAAAAAAGAGGAGGAGGTTCTGCGCGCGGAAATAACGAAAGCCACCGAGTTCGCTCAATCCAAGAAAAATAAAACGCTCGGCACGGTCAGTGCCCGGGATATCGCGCTACAGGTGGCGCGCGTAATTGGCACCACTCCCTCTGAGCTCATGCTAAACGACCAGAATGATTTGCATTTGCTGGAAGAGCGCCTCAAGGTCCATGTCCTGGGGCAAGACCCGGTGATTGAAGAGGTGGCTCAACTCATTCGCCAAGCCAAGTTGGAGCTCGCGAACCCCGATCGCCCACTCGCCTCATTCTTGTTTGTTGGAGAAAGCGGCGTCGGTAAAACCGAACTTGCCAAAACCTTAGCCAAGGTGCTCTATTCCAACCCGGACGCTCTCATCAAGCTGGATATGAGCGAATTCAACGAGAGCTTTAGTGTCTCCAAACTCCTTGGCTCCCCGGCTGGCTACGTGGGGTATAAAGAAACTAACCAATTTACCGATAAAATAAAAATAAATCCCTATTCGGTAGTGCTCTTTGATGAAATCGACAAGGCGCATAAAGATATCGTCAAACTTCTCTTGCAAATTTTGGAGAATGGAGAAATTACCGACGCGACTGGGAAAAAAATTTCCTTAAAACATGCTATAATAATACTAACTACATCACTCGGCGCGGCTGACCTGGCTAAAGGAGCGCTGGGATTTGGGCAGAACCAAACCAGCCACGCCGAACTCAAGATTCGCCTCAATGATAAACTAAAAGAGTTTTTCTCGCCCGAGATTATCAATCGCCTAGACCGAATCTGCTGGTTTGCGCCCTTGGATAAAACCACGCTCGTCCAAATCGCCGAGCTGGAATTGAAACGCTTTAATGAACGGCTGAAACATTACGAAACCAGCCTGGCAACTGACCATAAAGTTTTGGAGTGGATAGTCGCTGGTCTAGCCTCACCCCACGCTGGCGCGCGAGAAGTTCGCCGCTATGTGCGCGGCGAAGTGGAGGCGCTGATGTCTAAAATTATTCTAAAGGACAAAGTTAAAGAAAAATATAAGCTGGCGGTGCAAGAAAACAAGCTGGCAATTAAGTAAGCGACCTTATGCCGGACGTTAACCCTACAATTAACGAAGGGCCTCGGCCGGCCAGCCCCCCGCCTCTTGATCGGAAGGATCAGAGAGGCGTTTCCGGAACAATAACTAAGAACCAGTTGAGCCGACGTAAAGAAAACGGGCTTAACCAAAATTTGGAAGCCGAACGGCTGGGCGGCAAGCCTACCGAGGAGGCGCAGTTTCTTACCTCTACCGAAGAATACGAGCAATACCTGGGCAGGAAGGGATTGGAACCGGAACGGGAGGAAGAATATGGAGAACCTGGTAATGGAGCGGGCGGTGGTACGCCTGGTTTTATACAGCAATCAGCTGGGCAGGGAGAGGAACAACTCGCCCGGATAGACACAAAAATAAAAGAAATCAACAAAGAAATAAGGCCAATCACCAACAACCTACGCGGATTGAACACCGAGTTAAATTTGTTGGGGGCGGCTCTTATTGCCGCCCGAGGCACTGACACCCTAAGCGCTATCGCGCGCTATTTGGCAAAAAGTGTAGAAATTTGGTGGTGGACAATCGTTGGCGCGATCATTGATATCATGGTAGTCATACCGGCCCTAGCGCTTGCTTACCTTTTCGGATTTAAAAAAGGACCGGCTGGAAAAAAAGTAGAAAAACAAATTGACCGGGTAAAAAAAGACATCGAAACGGAAAAACAAAAAATCCGGGCGGAGGAGACGGCCAAGAAACGGCTGTACCAACAAAAAATAGAGATTGGGGCGAGACTCCAAAATATGATTGCGGAACAGACGGCCGAGAGCGGGCAAGCCGAGTAGTTTTTTATAATTATTTGTAATTAGTAATTAGACATTAGGATTTAGAAATTTTCAAACTATGTCTCCTGCCCTTAAAAGAATAATGCTTATCGGCGTCCTCTTAATTTTTTCCAGCGCGCTGACATTTGGTCTCTATTACTTTTTCAAAAAAGCCGCGCCAGCGCCCCGAGCGCCGGCTGGCGCGCCCGCCGAAGTCGGCCGGTTGCCCGCCGCCGGAGAGAGAGAGCTGGCCGCCCCGGGCGCAGTTCCCGCGGCCCCTGCCCCCGGCGGTCTTCCCCCAGCTGGAATTACCGCGCCTCCCCCGCCTCCAAGCTACTATCGGCCCGAACCGGTTAGCAAGATTACCTCGGATATTTCTCTGTACCCATCGTTGAACAGTAGCGGCGACATGCGCTATCACAACGCCTCTGACGGTAAATTTTACCGCGTGGCCGCCGACGGTTCGGTTAAAGAAATGACCGATCAGGTGTTTTATAATGTCAAAAATGTTACCTGGGCCAAGAGCAAAGACAAGGCGGTGCTTGAGTATCCGGACGGGTCTAAAACTATCTACGATTTCGATTTAAAAAAACAGGTATCCCTGCCCAAACACTGGGAAGATTTTTCTTTTTCTCCTGATGCTAGCCATTTGGCGGCTAAAAGCCTGGGGCTGTCGCCAGAAAATCGTTGGTTGGTGGTTACCAAAGATGATGGCACCGACACCAAACTTATTGAACCTTTAGGCGATAATGCCGACAAAGTAACTATGAACTGGTCGCCGAGTAATCAAACTGTGGCGCTCGCTCAAACCGGCCAGGCCCAGGGCGCGGACCGTCGCGAAGTGCTCTTTGTGGGGTTAAATGGCGAGAATTTTAAATCCACTATTGTGGAAGGGCTGGATTTTAAACCCGCCTGGTCGCCCACCGGCAAAAAGATGCTCTACAGCGTGGACAGCGCCAGAAGCGACTTCAAACCGGAATTATGGATAGTAAATTCTTTCGGCGACGATATCGGCTCGGGCCGGCGGATGCTTGAGCTTAATACCTGGGCCAATAAATGCGCGTTCGCGAATGACGACACTTTGTATTGCGCGGTACCTAGAGACCTGCCGCAAGGCGCTGGCATGTCGCCGGAGGTGGCGGCCGATAATGCCGACGATCTCTATAAAATCGATCTCAAAACCGGCCTTCGAACCAGTGTTCCTCTGGGCCAAGACTTTACCATCGATTCCATTTCTTTTAATGAATCCGGAAACAAAGTTTTATTCACCGACCATCATCAAAATGGAATATTTGAGGTAAAGATGTGATGGAGGGAAAAGGTGAAAGTTAGAAAGGTGAAAGTTATTATGATATTGCGTTTCGAAGATTCGCTCGCATGGCAAAAATCAAGAGAATTAATTAAACTAATTTATGGCATCATAAAGGCTAATAAGGACTTTAGTTTTCATAGTCAAATAACAAGGGCGGCAGTTTCAATCATGAATAATATAGCGGAAGGATTCGAACGGCATAGCAATAATGAATTCAGACACTTTCTCTATATAGCTAAAGGATCCTGTGGAGAAGTTCGATCAATGCTATATTTAGCTTTGGATTTGCATTATATTTTGCAGGAAGAATTCAATAAAACTTTCAATTTATCACTAGAAGTGTCTAAAATAATTTCTGGACTTATCAAAACATTATAATAATTTCACTCCACCTTTCACCTTTATAACTTTTCCCTTTCACCTTCAACTATGTCCCATAAAAAACTTTTCATAGCGCTTAGCGTATTTATCGGCCTGGCAGCTCTCCTGCTAAGTTGGCAAATCCGACTGGCCAAGAACATCACCACGCGGACAAAGACCCTTCCCCTCATTGAGAGCGTGGCCGTAAACATACCAATCGACAAAACCGATCCGATTCTTGGCAATCCCGGCGCCCCCCTCACAGTTACAGAATTTGTTGACTTGGGCAACGAAAAATCCAGAAGCATACACGCGACTATAGCCGATTTTGTGGTAAAAAATCCGACCGAAGCGCGTTTAATCTGGAAAGATTACCCGTCTGCCGGCATCTTCGGCGGCAATAGTTTTTTACTGCACCAGGCCGCCTATTGCGCCGGCCAAGAAAAAAAATTCTGGCCGTTCATCACCGAATTGCTTAAACGGCGAATGGAACCAAAAGAAGCGGGCTTAAAAGACACGGCGAAACAAGCTCGGTTGAATATAGAGAGCTGGTGGCTGTGCGCGAACGCGCCGACAACAAAACAGTATGTGACATCCGCCGCCGCTCTGGCCCAGAGTTTGAATATAAAATCCGCGCCGGCGGTTTTCCTTAACAACAAAAGAATCAATTTGGAAGAGAACATTGATTTGGCGCAAATGCTCGCGACGCTCATTAAGAAGTAGGTTATGAAAAAATTTATGAAAAAATTTTTCACAACCGGCGCTTTGCTCGCGACTATTGTTGGCATGCTTTTATTTATCTCCCCGGCCGCCGCCTTTCTCACAGCCTGTCTAAGGATAGACAAAAACGATCCTACCAAAGCCGCCACCTGCGAACGCCAATATATTTCTTCCGCTTGCTTCGAAACAAAAGACGTGCTCTACGTTGAATATGATTCGATGGATGCATGCGAAATGGAAAAGCCGGCAATTGAGGCGGGTTGGTGTGGTGATACGAAATCGTCCGGAATAGTCCTTTGCTATAACAAGATTTTGGACCCGGGCAAGTGCGACCCCAAATCATACATCACTTACTTTAAATCACTTGCCGATTGTCTGCAAAGCACGCTTGGAAACAAAGTCATTATAGAAACCTTAAAACAAGAGAAGGAACGGCAGGAAAAAGTTACCTCTTTGATAAAAGACCTCCAAGTCAAAAAACCGCTTTTGGAAATTAATCTGCCGGAGCTCAACCTTACCGAGGTAAAAAATACTTTGGACGAAGATGGTAATATCCATCTCCCCTGGATCGGGCAATACGTGTCGGCCTTATATAAATTCGGCATGGTGGCAGCCAGCATTATCGCGGTGGTAATGCTCATTCTGCAGGGAGCGCGCATTATCACCTCCGGCGGCGGCGAAGCCAAAATGGCCGCCTACAAAAGAGTCGCGCAAATTATAATCGGGCTATTTTTGGTGTGGGGATCTTATTTCATTTTATATAATATCAACCCGGATTTGGTGAATTTTAAGGCGTTGAAAGTGAAGTATATTGAGCCTATTCCTTTGCCGGAAGACCAAGATAACATTGAACCGGACAACTACCCAACCGTTCCTTCGGTGACGAAACCAACCTGGGATTATAAAAGTTTTGATTGCAACAAAAAAGATTCTTATCCGCCAATGGGCGTGATCCCGGAAAGCGCTGTCGTGAAAGTGAGTTGCCCCGGGATTGTGGGTGATAATGTTAGAGTAATTCCGGAAATGAAAGATCCGCTCTGTAAGATGGGCGCTTTGGCTAAAGAAGCAGGATATGAAATTTGGGTGGCTAACGGCGGAAGCTATCGAAGCTTTAAGCAGCAGAAAGACGGCTGGTGTAATGATCTGGAAAAACTCCACAAAAACGATCCTTTGGAAACAAAAAAGTATCGAGCTGTTCCGGGATTCTCGAATCATGGTCACGGCCGAGCCATCGACGCTGTGCTGGCTAAAGATAAGAATGCTTTATTTAAAGTCAGCTCAAAAACACAATGTCAGGTTGCTCCCGAGATTATTGCCCAATTGGCGAACTTTTTCTACAAAGCTGATGCAAATTTTGTTCGTTATAATGGGGAAATTTGGCACTTTGAATATGGTACCGCCACCACGTACCCAGAGCGTAGCCAAACTACCGTTAAACCGCCCACGTGCAAATAACGACCCACTCCTCATGAAAAACACTACCTTTGAATGTAATAATTGTGGGGCGCAATTCACTAAATGGACCGGGCGCTGTTTAGAATGCGGCAAATGGGGAACGATAGTTGAAAGTCAAAAGTCTGTAAAGTCCATAAAGTCGGACGATGCGAACTCATACTCCCCTGTCAAGACTGTTTCGCTAAATGAAATTCAGCGGAAAAATACGGAAAGAATTAAGACAAATATCAGCGAGCTTGATCGAGTGCTTGGCGGAGGGTTGGTGCCGGGGAGCTTGATACTTCTTGGCGGCGAACCGGGAATCGGCAAATCAACGCTGGCGACACAATTGTCCGCCCTTATTCCCAACACCCTCTATATTTCCGGCGAGGAATCGGCGGAGCAGATTAAACTGCGCGTTGAACGATTAAAAATAAAAGCGGAGACGCTTCGCCTGGGAAGCGGGACCAACGTGGAGAGTATTATCGCGACGATTAAGGCCGGAACAAACCAAACCTCTCCTCAATCCTCCCCTTTGCGAAGGGGAGGCAGAGCCAATCCCCTCGCCTCCGCAGAGGAGAGGGTCGGGGGAGAGGTTTCTCGCGATGTCAATCTCGCCATCATTGATTCCATCCAAACGCTTTCTTCCGCCGAGGTAGAGGGCGAGGCCGGAAGTTTAAACCAAGTACGCGTTTGCGCGGTGAAACTGATGGAAGCGGCCAAATCCACGGGAGTAACGATTGTTCTTATCGGCCAAGTTACCAAAGAAGGCACGGTGGCCGGGCCAAAGACTTTGGAGCATTTGGTTGATACCGTGCTCTATCTTGAAGGCGAACGCTTTCACGAATTTAGAATTTTGCGCGCCGTAAAAAACCGCTTTGGTTCTACCGATGAAGTGGGTCTTTTTTCCATGGAAGAGACCGGGCTCGTCGAGGTGAAAAACCCCTCGGCGGCGCTCCTTTCCGGCCGGCCCGAAAACGTGCCGGGCTCGGCAATTACCTGCCTCATTGAGGGGACCAGAGCCTTTCTCGTAGAAATTCAGGCGTTGGTTACGAAAACCGCGTTTGGCTATCCGCAACGCCGCGCCTCGGGCTTTGACCTCAACCGACTGCAAATGCTGATCGGAGTTTTATCAAAAAGAACCGGACTGCCTTTGGAAAGTTATGATGTTTTTCTAAATGTGGTTGGCGGCCTCCGGGCCGAAGAGCCAGCGGCCGATCTGGCCGTCATTCTCGCGATTGCTTCGGCCCTGAAAAACAAACAACTGCCGAAAAATATGGCTGCTTTTGGCGAGGTGGGCCTCGGCGGAGAGGTACGCAATGTAAATCAGGCAAAAAAACGCCTGGAAGAAATTAAAAAAATGGGGTTTGAAATTGCCGTCGTTCCCTGTCCCCCTGTCCCGAAGGGATCCCTTGGGACCCGAGGGGGACTATCGGGGGGTGGGAGCTACACTATTACCGGCCTCAAAATCGCTCCGCTAAAAAATGTGCAGGAAGTTGTGGAGAAGATAATACAGTAAAAAAACAAAGGGGACGGTCGGTCGCTCGCCTAAGGCGAACGACCGACCGTCCCAAAAAATAGTGCCGCGTTTAGACGGCCGGCGGAAGCGTGGGCGCCTCATCCGTCCCGTTCGGGGGGACGAGGCGCGGCTTGCGGTACTCCGCCATACCCTTCTCGGTCAGGCGGATGTCGCGCTTGGTCTGGCCGGGATCGTCGCTCGCGAGGTAGCCCTCGTTGATGCAGCGCCGGAGGGCGAGGTGGATCTTCTGGCGCGCTGAAAACATACCACCCAGTAGGCCGCCGGAGAGCGCGCACTCCACTTCGTCGCTGGTGAAGACGTAGCTTATCCACTCGCTGGGAGGGAGCTGTATCTGCTTCCCCCGGTTGCGGCGGGCGGCGAGACCTTCGTACAGCCGCTGGTAATCCACGGTTCCATCTTTGCGCAAAGTTCCATTCTTCATCGCGGTGATCCTCCTTGGGTTTCGGGTTGGACAGCTGCTACCTTCAACCACCCAGCATACTACAAAGCCGCCCGACTGTCAAGATATCATTAACAGATGTCATTAAAAAATGAAATCGGGTCGCTGTTTTACTCCAAATGCACGGTTTTGTCCCACTCTCTCAATCTCTCTGAAATAGACGGATATTTTTTAAGATTGGGAACAAGCGCGCGCGCCGCCGCGCTGGCTTTTTTAATTATGTCCAAATCGGTCAGCTTGGCGAGGCGCAGTTGCATCATCCCGCTCTGCTCCGTGCCATAGACCTCTCCCGGCCCGCGCAGCTCCAAATCCTTCTCGGCCAATTTGAATCCGTCGCTCACCGTCTCAAAATAACGCAGACGCTCGAGAACGCGCGTGGCGTCGGTAAAGAGAAAACAGTACGATTGATGCGTCGAGCGCCCCACCCGACCGCGAAACTGGTGGAGCTGGGCTAAACCAAAATGTTCCGCCCCCTCGATCATCATAACACTAGCGTTCGGAATATCCACGCCCACTTCCACCACGGAGGTGGAAACCAAAATATCAAGCTCGTGATTTTTTCCGCCTTTGGCGGAAAACTTATTCATCGTCGCTTCTTTCTCGGCCGGTTTTAGCTTGCCGTGCAAATATCCCACCCGCAAATCGGAAAAAATTTTTTCGGATAATTTTTTGTATTCCGCCATGACTGATTTTTTGTCGGCAACTCCAAACCCCCCCTTGAGGGAGGATTGTTGAATAAGCGGACAAATCACAAACGCCTGCCGACCTTCTTTAACTTGACTACGAATAAAATCATACGCTTTCTGACGGTTCACCGGTTCCACCACTCTCGTCAATATCTTTTTTCGGCCGGGCGGCAACTCATTGATAATGGAAATATCCAAATCACCGTAAACAACCAGGGCGAGCGAGCGCGGAATCGGGGTGGCGGTCATGCTTAAAAAATGCGCGCCACTCCCCTTCTCCTTGAGTATTTTGCGCTGTTCAACTCCAAAGCGGTGCTGTTCGTCAACGATTACGAGACCGAGTTTTTTAAATTGAACCTCCTCGGTAAGTAAGGCGTGGGTACCAAGGATAACGTCGATGCTCCCCTCGTGAATCATCTTGATCATCTCTTTTTTTAATTTGGAATTTGAGGCTTTGGAATTGATTGGAAATTGTCCGCCCGAGGCCGATCCGCCTTTGGCGGAGAAATTAGAAATTTGAAATTGAGAGCGTGTTAACAGTCCCACATTCATTTTATCACTTAGTAATTTAACCACCGAATCATAATGTTGCCTGGCCAATATCTCCGTTGGCGCCATCAGCACCGCTTGATACCCGTTCAAAACGGCGTCATACATCGCCATGGCCGCGACCACGGTTTTCCCCGATCCCACGTCGCCGGAAAGCAAACGGTTCATCGGGTGTGGCCGCGCGACATCCTGGAGAATTTCCCAGGCGGAAATTTTCTGGGTAGCGGTGAGGGTGAAGGGAAGAGAAGCGACAAACTCTTTTATTTCTTTTTCCTTAAAAGTTAAGGGCGGCGCCGGTTTAAACGCGCTTTCCAAGCGAGTTTGCTCCGCTCGGATCTGGAGGAGTAGAAGTTCATCAAACTTCAGCCGCCGCGTGCTGGCGTTAAGCTGCGCCTCCCCCTCCGGAAAATGTATGCCCCGCAGGGCCTCCGGCAAAAGTATGAGCTCATTCTCGTCTAAAATTTTTTCCGGCAGCCATTCCTTGATCTCGTCCGCGAGAGGCAGGGCTTGTTTAATCAAAAACCTTATTTGTTTTTGCGTAACTCCTTCCGTCAAAGGATACGTGGGCACAAGGCGCGCCGTGCTGGTAGTTTCGCCACGCCCCGCTTTTTCATAAGCCGGGCTCACCAATTCCGGCCCCAGCATGTCGGTTTTAACCGTGCCGGATAAAAACACCGGGTCGCCGACCTGCAAATTTTTGATGAGGAATGGCTGGTTGAACCACACCGCTCGCACGCTTCCGGTAGCATCAGAAACTAGAGCCTCGGTAAGAATTTTGCGTCTGCGCGGACTGCGTCGATTCGCAATCAACTCAATTTTCCCTTCAACGGTAACGGCCTCGCCTTCCCGAAGATCTTTAATCGGCACAATTTTTCGGAAATCTTCATAGCGAAAAGGAAAATAATACAAAAGATCGCCCGCGGTTTTTACGCCGAGCCATTCCAAGCGCTTGGCCGCAGTTGTGCCAACCCGGTTGAGTTGACTGACGGGAGTAAATAAATTCATAGAAAGGCGTGGTGATAGTGAGATAGTAACATATCCCATTTCGAAAAACAAACCTAGCTAAAACAAAACAGGATCTTATGTCCTGCTTTTGTTTTGGAGTATCTTTACGACTGCGCTCGAACCTACTTTATCAAAAATTCCTAACCAATGGAAACCGCCCCGCCTCTATTTTTGTTCGGCGGACGCGGCGGAATCCCCCCCCAACCCCCTCCCTCCGCCACGCCTGCCCGCCTCTGGAGGACCCTCGCTCCAAATTTCTGAAAACGAAAACGGTTTGGATTAGCC
>CAZMYO010000016.1:0-20093 GCA_964570525.1 uncultured Gammaproteobacteria bacterium
AGACATTGCCCGGCAGATTAAAAAAATTCTGGATGATCCGGCGTTGGCGGAGAAATTGCGGATAAACGGTCGAAAACTGGTAGAAGAAAAGTATTCGTGGGATGAGATTGCGGGGAGGATGAAGATGTTGCTGGCGAGCGCGACCTCACCCTCTGTCCCTCTCCTCGGAGGAGAGGGGATTTGATAATCCGCGTCCCGATTTCGTTTTGACGAAATCGTGGATCCTCGATTTTGCGTCATAGCAAAATCGGGATAATCCTCACCGTTAATCTGCGTAATCTGTGTTATGAAGTTACTCATCGCCGCCGACATTTTCCCGCCCCAATCCGGAGGTCCCGCCACCTACGCGGTAACGCTTGCCAATGAACTGGTGAAGCAAGGGGTTGAGGTAAAAATTGTCTCGCTCAATCCGCAATCGGATCAATCGGTTGTATCATGCTCCGTGTATTGTGTATCGTGGCAAAACAAGTTGTTGCGTTATCTCCAATATTTTCGGCTGTTATTTAAACATGCTAAAAATTCCGACATCGTCTACGCCATGGGTCCGGTGAATGCTGGTTTGCCGGCCTGGATTGCTGCGCGCCTTCGTCGTAATAAATTAGCGATGAAGGTAGTGGGGGATTATGCCTGGGAGCAGGGCGTACAGCGTTTCGGCGTTACCGATACCATCGCCGATTTCCAAAAGAAGTGGCACTATAGTACCGTAGTACAGTTTTTGAAATGGCTGGAAGGTTTTGTTGTTCGTCACGCCGATCGCGTAATTGTGCCGAGCGATTATTTGCGTGGTATTGTTCTTGGCTGGGGGGCTAAAGCCGAGCGGTTGGAGGTAGTTTATAACGCCGTAGAATTTAAGGCCGTGACGCCGATAGCCAAGCCAGCAGGTGAACGCTGGCTCGTTTCCGTTGGCCGCTTGGTACCGTGGAAAGGTATGGAAGCATTGGTGGGTATCATGCCAAGTATTGTCGCCGAGCATCCCGAGGTAAAATTGAAAATTATTGGCGATGGGCCGGAGATGAGTAGTCTAAAGTCGAAAGTCGAAAGTCTAAAGCTGAACAACATTGTTGAGCTGTTAGGCAATTTACCTCATGAAACAGCTTTAGCCTATCTGGCGGCGGCTGATCTTTTTATTCTCAACAGCGGCTACGAAGGCATGTCCCATCTAATTTTGGAAGCCTTGAGCCTCGGCCGGCCGGTGCTCGCGAGCGATGTTGGCGGCAATCCGGAGATTGTCATCAGGAACCAAACCGGTGATTTATTTGAATACAACAATCGCGTTCAGATTCGGGAAAAGATACTTCAATTTTTGAGAGCTGGTTCAGCCGCTCAAGATTTGCTAAAGATTAGTCCGCAAGATCCGTTTTTTGAACGATTCAAACTTTCAACTATGATCGCGAAAACTAAACAAACCTTGGAAAAAATATGCGCCAATTGATGATAAGTTTGGACAAGAAAATTTTAGATAAAAATTCGGCAGTCGCGCGTCGTATGGTTGAGTATGGAGAAAAAGACGAGCTATTCATAATTATTCCCAATTCAGAGCGGATTCAATTTGATCTTAGTCCCACGGTACACGTGCTTACTTCCTGGGGAAAAAGCAAACCTCGACAGTATTGGGAGCTCTATGGGGTGGGGGAAAGACTTCTTAAAAAAGAAAAAATTGAGCAAATTACCGCGCAAGACCCGTTTTTTATGGGTCTGACGGCAGTATGGTTCAAACAGCAGTTTAAATTACCGATTGAAATACAGCTCCACGGAGATTTTTTTAGTTCAAATTATTATCGTTTTCAGAGCGGCCCAATGAATCATTTGCGGTGGCACATTGGCAAATACGTAGTACGCCATGCCGACCGAGTGCGGGTAGTGGGGGAGAGGATTAGACAAAGTCTTGTTAAGTTGGGTATCAATCCGCAAAAAATAATTATTCGTCCGGTCCCAACTGATTTTGATTTTATTAAAAATTATCAGCCAAAATCCGATTTATTCTTGCTTAAGCTGTATCCAGAGTTTAAAAAGATTTTTTTATTTTTAGGAAGACTTGATCCCATAAAGAACTTAGAATGGTTAATTGAATTGTTTTCCTCGGTGACACAACAAAAAGCAGACTATGGATTAGTGATTGTTGGTAATGGTTCTGAACAGAAGAAACTTGATGAAAAGGTAAAGAGTCTTGGCTTGGGGAAAAACATAAAATTTGAGCCCTGGGTATTTGATCCTTTTAGCTACTTGAAAACTGCCCACTGCGTCTTGTTTCCGAGTTTGAGCGAAGGGTATGGCTTGGTGGCAATGGAAGCGGCCGCCGCCGGTTGTCCGGTGATTATGAACGACGTCGGTGTCGCTAATTACGAGTTGAAACCAAGCGATAAAGTAAAAATTTTGGCCGTCAATGATCGGGAAAAGTGGATTCAGGCAATCTTGAGTGTCTAATATCCACCTCGTTTAATACGGAGGATATTTTTGAAGAATCTAAAAGTTTCCTTAAAAATATTGAGCTTGCTTTTGCCGGCGCGCCGCTCGCGATAAATAATAGGGACTTCTTGGATTATAAAATTATTTTTTGCCGCCAGATAAACTATTTCAGTCAGCATTATGTTGCCGTCCGGATGAAGCTTGTCTTTAATTTTCTCCCAAACGCTTTTTTTGAAAACGCGATAATTGTTGCTGGTATCTTTCACTTGTATTTGGAGAATAATTTTCACCAGGAATTGTCCTACCAAGCTGGTAATTTTATTCAATAATGGCTTTCCCTCAAAGCGCGAGCCGGGAAGATAGCGTGATCCAATCACAAAATCGGCTTCGCCATCGTCTAAGAGACGTATCATCCTCGGCAGATATTCTGGATCATGCGCTAAATCAGCATCCATAGCTGCCAGATACTCGCCATGCGCTTCGTTATATCCACGCACCATGGCGGAAGCTAGCCCACGCTCGGTGTCGCGTTCAATTAGAATAATCTCGGGAATTGTCTTTTGGAGTTCTCGCACTCTGATTCGAGTACTGTCTTTGCTGCCGTCGTCAACCACGATTAATTCATGAATTTGGGACGCCGCTCTTAGGATATCATGGGTACTCTGAAGCAATGTTGGAACATTACTTTCTTCATTGTAGGTCGGAATAATTACAGAAATTTTGATGTTATTTGGCATAGTCTTTTATAATAAAATCGGCAACTTTTTCTCCGGAAGCAAAGGCGCTGCCGGTGGAAGTAATGGTTGGATAGGTTAAGTAATTTCCAGCGAAGTAGAGCCCTTTGATATTCGAACGAGAATCGGGATTGGCGTAGTTCTTTAAAAATTTTGGTGAATAATTTTTTATTAAAGTTAGATGCGACCAAACCGGAGTAGGCTTGAACTTAAAGATTTTTTCGAAATCGGAAAAATAAATAGCCAGTAATTCCTCGGCCGTTTTATTTCTAAAGTGTTCGTAGGCCGGGCTCAAATTAGTAAAAAAATTAAGCACCGTTTTGCTCCGCACTCCTACCGTAGAATTAAGCGCCGAGAGCAAGAAGATGCCGCCGAAAGAATAGCGCGGTTTGAGGCAGCTCAAGAGATAAAATTCTCTCGGCAGCTTCTCTTCAATTTCCACGATTAAGGATAAAGCATCCAGGTATTCAATCTGCTGAATAGTTTGACCCGGATAGTCGCAGAATTTTTTAAAAACATGCGGCGGAGCCGTGTTTACTACCACAGTAGCGAGCGCCTCCAGAGTCATATCGTCTTTTAGGTAAGAAACACTTTTTATATTTTTTTCGTCGTGATCAATTTTAGTAACTTTAGCGTTAGTAATAATTTTTCCGCCTAATTCTTCAACACGCTTTACGAGCCGACCGACCATAAGATGCGTCCAATCGGTGCCAGGAATATATCCGAGCGGTTTGGAAAACTCCTGGTAGTGCAATCGGCTACCCAACCAGTTGGCGCTAAGATTTTCGGAAGGGAGCCCGTATTTTATGTCCATCAATGGGTCAAAAATATTTTTTCGCACCGTCGCTCCGGCAATTTTATCTACCCAGTCGCGGGCGCTGCCAAGATCTTTTTTCCAGTCTTTTTTCAACGCGCAATAAAGCATCAGCCAAGCAAAACGGATTTTATCCAGCCAGGGCAGGGGAAACTTTATAAAATCAACCGGATCGGTGAGATTATAGGTTTTGCCGTCTACGGCAAAAAAAACCGCGCATTTTTTCCAAACAACTTTAGAAAAAAGATCCAGTTTTTTAAGGAGCTCCAGAAGAGGCTTGTCTTGCGCGAGGATATGGTGATAGCCGAGAGGAAAAAATTTGCCTTGGATTGAAAAACTGCCGGCCAAACCACCCGGTTCCGCCGCCTCGATGATGGTGCAGGGGTAGCCAGCTTCAAGCAGGGTAAGCGCCGCGCCTAGTCCCGCCATGCCGCCACCAACAATGATAATATTTTTTGTAGAACCCACTACCATATCATTTTACCTTTTATTAACCGATAATTAGGCTGTCTAACGCAAGATATTGTAGCTTTGCCGAGGCATGTTGTCAAATACTAAATACTTGAAAAATTGCCCATAAAGTGGTAAGATAGCGAGTATTATGAGATTACTTGTAATTACGCAAAAAGTTGACCAGAACGACTCCAATCTGGGATTTTTTCATACCTGGCTCAAAAAGCTTGCCGGGCAAGTAGAACACTTATACGTTATTTGCTTGAGCAAAGGCGAATATCATTTACCCGCAAATGTGACGGTTGTGTCGCTCGGTAAAGAGCAGGGAAGTGTGTCGAGCATAAGATACGCAATTCGTTTTTACGCATGCCTATGGCGACTGCGGGGAAAATACGACAACGTCTTTGTTCATATGAACCCAGAATATTGTATTTTAGGTGGTCCGATTTGGCGGTTGTGGAACAAAAAGGTCCTGCTTTGGTATACGCATAAATCAGTAAACCTTAAGCTGCGGTTGGCAGAGAAATTCGTCAACAAAATTTTTACTGCTTCCAAGGAGAGTTTTCGCTTACCGAGTAAAAAAGTAGAAGTGACAGGGCACGGAATTGAGGTTGAACAATTTTTGTCGTCTAAACAGTTTGCTCCTTTACCCGAGTCACTCGTTGGAGTTTCCCTACTTGGTGTCGGACGTATCACTTCATCCAAAGATTGGGAGACAGTTATACGAGCTGTTGCTGAATTACGAAAAAATAAAGCTTTGCCTCGTTTTACTGTAATGTTTGTTGGCGACACCATTACCAAGCAGGATGAGGAGTATAAAAAGAAACTCTATGTTCTTGATAAAGAGTTAGCAGGAGACACGCTTCCGTCCATTGGTTTTAAGGGTGTTATGCACGAAGAGATTAATAAAGAATACCAGGCTGCTCATTTACTTATTCACACCAGCCAAACCGGCAGCGTTGACAAAGTCGTCCTCGAAGCCCTTGCCGCCGGTCGCATTGTCGTAACTTCGAGCGCGGCCTATGCCGAAGCGGTAAAAGAGGGGATAGTTTACATCTTCCCCGAGGGAAATTCTGAAGAATTGGCTAAGACTATTGAAAAAATTTATCAATCTGGTATACTAGCCCCCGATAGGTTGCCTAATCAAAAAGCCATAGAATATGTACGAAAACGCCATAACTTAGACACTCTTATCGGCAAAATCATCAATTATTTCACATTATGAAACTTTCTATCGTCGTACCGGTCTACAACGAGTTAAACACCATCAAACTACTCCTCAACGCTGTGGAAGCCGTAGATCTCCCAGGCATTGAAAAGGAGGTTGTTTTGGTTGATGATTGTTCCACCGATGGCACGCGCGATATTCTGACTGGTTTTAAGGAAAGGTACAAAATAATTTTTCAAGAAAAAAATAAGGGCAAAGGCGCCGCCATCCGACGCGGATTTGCCGAAGCCACCGGAGATTTTATCATTATTCAGGATGCGGATTTGGAATACAATCCGGAGGAATATAAGCTGCTGCTTGCCCCGCTCCTAGCTGGTCGCGCGGATGTGGTGTATGGTTCGCGGTTTATTGGCGGGCAACCGCACCGCATTTTATTTTTCTGGCATTCAATCGGCAACAAGTTCCTTACTTTTTTATCAAACATCTTCACCAATTTGAACCTCACCGACATGGAGACCTGCTACAAGATGTTTACGAGAGACGCTCTCCATAAAATTTTGCCGCGACTTACTTCAAATCGTTTTAATATCGAACCGGAGATTACCGCTCGCGTTGCTAAAGCTAAGTTGCGTCTCTACGAAGTGGGTATTTCTTATCACGGCCGCACCTATGCCGAAGGAAAAAAAATCGGCTGGCGGGATGGCTTCAGCGCCATTTGGTCAATTATCAAATTTAATCTGTTCTCATGAGCAAAAGAATTCTAGTTATCACGCCTAGTTTTCTCGTCCCGGCCCGCGGCGCCTGCGAGCAGGACCGATTAGAGGGTATATTGCAGCTGCAGAGACTGGGTTATGATGTGCAGGTGATCGGAAAGGTTTTTGGGTTTCAAAGCAAAGAACAGATAGAGAATTTTTCGCGAACACACAGCATACCCGTCTACACGATACCATATAGATATAATCAACCGAGAAAATTATTTGAGAATTTTTTTTATCATCTCAAGAGATTTGCATGGCCATTGTATTGGGATGGAGCCGTCTATGAGTATGCCGACCCGCTCATGCGACAAAAAATGAAAGAAGTGCTCGTGGCCTGGAAGCCGGATATAGTATGGTTTGATTATACGTTTATGCTCCCACTCTACCCGCTCGCGCGTCAGTATGGCTGCAAAATAATTACCCATTCGCTTATTTACGATCCGAAAAATTTGTTGGAAGAAGAGGGCAGGAGTATTTTTAATTATATTAGAGCGTGGGTAAAGACGGTTACCGATTATATATGTATTAAACGCAGTGATTATTTTTTTGCTATCGCGCCCGATGAAAAAAAGATGTATGAAAAGTTGGGGGCAAAAAAAATTGCTATTTTATCGTTGAGAGCGCTGTATCATTATTTGAGCAAAAATAGCGAGACGCGCGAGCGCGCGATGTTAAACGTATTTTTTTTGGGCAGCAGTTACAATATTAAGCATAATTTGGGGGCGGCTACCTTTATTATTGATGCTGTTATTCCTCGCGCGCAGAAGGCCTATCCAAACAGATTTCAATTTTTTATTACCGGCGGCAAACTGCCAGAGCATTTACAAAAAAAATGTATTGACCACAAAATACAGTATGTCGGTTTTGTCGATGATCTGGATTATTTTTTGTCTGATATGGATATCGCGCTCATCCCATCTCTTTTTGGAACCGGTATGCAACAGAAAATATTTGAGCCGCTTACTCGGGGTTTTCCCACCATTACATCAAAGAGGGGTTTGGGCGACTATCCTTTCGAGTGTGGGAAAGAAATGTTGTGCGCTGATACAGCCGATGAATTTGTAGAGCAATTGGGGGGGCTTTTGGATAGTGGTGCGCGTCAGAGGATATCTCGCGCGGCCGTAGAAAAAAGCACTCTGCTCTTTTCTCAAGAATTATCGGACAGTCGCGTGGCCAAGGCTATCGCCGAAGTAAGTAGTCTATAGAAGAGTATATGAATTCATCGCTGTGGAAACAAAAAAAAGTTTTTATCACCGGTCATACCGGATTTATCGGCAGACATCTGGTTGATACGTTGAAGTCTTATGGCGCGCGGGTGCAGGGGAGTGAGGTCGATTTGTTGAAGGAAAGGCTCGTGTCGCATGGTTATCAGCCGCCAGATTATGTTTTTCATTTAGCGGCCAAATCACCGGCGGCGACTGATGTGGTGGACACGGCGCGGATTATACGAGACAATGTGAGCATGACGATGAATGTTTTGGAATTCGCGCGAGCGGCAAGCGCCAAGGTGGTGGTGGCAAGCAGTAGTCATGTTTACGCGCCGGTGGCGGGAAAAGACGGGCATCCGTTGGATGAGTCGGAAGTTGTGCCTGGCCAGGCAATGAGCGCCTTCGGAATCTCAAAACAAGAGACCGAGAAGGCGTGCCGTGAGTTTGGGGAGAAGCATGGTGTTCCTGTCATGCTGGTACGCCTGTCAAATGTCTATGGTCCGGGGGACCGATCAAATCGTTTTATCCCGACTTTTGTGCGTAAATGTTTACAGCGGCAATTTCCGCTTGAAGTATTGGGAAGCGGCGAAACGATACGCGATTTTGTATATATTGATGATGCGGTTGATGGACTTCTGTCCGCGAGTCTTATTTCAGAGTCGATGGATGTTGTCAATATTGGTGGTGGCCGCGCGGTCAGCATCGCCGAGGTTACAAATGCTATTAAACACGCTGCTGATTTAGATAACCAGCCGGTACGCTACTTAAATCCGGAGGAGAGCAATATCTCGTATAATGTCTTAAACAGCAATAAGGCATTACAGAAGATCGGTTATGTGCCGAAGGTTTCATTAGCCGAGGGCATGCAGAAAACGGTTTTATGGTGGCAGATACAAGAAAAAAACAAATAGTATAAACATATTAATGACATTGTATGGAAAAGAATTCGTATGTAGAACACATCGTTCACCATGATGTGCTATGCGCCATAGTATTGCGGGCTCAACAGGTAAAAAATTTTGGCGATTCAGAAGAAAAAGTTTATTTTTATACACCGGAAAATTTTCCGTTTCAGGTGGGATTGCAAAACCGCCTCAAAGGGGAACAAGTTGTAGCGCATTTTCACAAGCCTCTGTTACATCTGGAAAGTTTGCCAGTACAAGAGTTTTTGTACGTGTTTTCCGGAAAAGCCGTTGTAGATTTGTATCATACAGAGGGTAGCGCCCAGGCTAGCACAAAGGTTGGCGAAGTTGTATTAGGGGCGGGTGACAGTATTATTCTCAACACCGGGCACGGAGTAACATTTTTGGAGGACACTCAATTTCTTAATATAAAACAAGGGCCATATCGAGGACGAGACGAGGAAAAAATATTCGTTGGTTCCCGGTAAGTTTATTATTTTAAGCGTGCTTTAATTATGAAAAAGAAAGCTCTTATCACCGGGATTAGCGGTCAAGACGGTTCATATTTGACTGAACTATTGCTTGGAAAAGGATACGAGGTGCACGGCATTGTGCGCCGGAACAGCACGGTGTTTCGTTCGCGCATTGAACATCTGCTTCCGGAATATCAAAATTCAGAACGCGAAGGGGGCAGATTATTCCTCCATTACGGCGATCTGGCTGATGGTACGAATATCGCCAAGCTTTTACACACAATTCAACCCGATGAAGTGTATAATTTAGCGGCGCAAAGCCACGTCAAGATCAGTTTTGACATTCCGGTGTATACTGCCGATGTGACGGGGGTGGGAGCGCTCAGGCTGCTTGACTCAATACGAGATAGCGGCATTAAGACAAAATTTTATCAGGCGTCAAGCAGTGAGATGTTTGGCAAGGTTAAGGAAATTCCACAAAGCGAATCTACTCCTTTCTACCCGCGCAGTCCGTACGCTTGCGCTAAAGCCTTCTCTTATTTTCAGACGATTAATTATCGTGAAAGTTATGGGATGTTTGCTTGTAATGGTATTTTGTTTAACCACGAATCTCCTCGGAGAGGAGAAAATTTTGTCACCCGAAAGATAACCAAAGGCGTGGCGGAGATAAAGAAAGGATTGCGTGATAAAATTTTACTTGGCAATCTGGATGCTCGGCGTGACTGGGGATATGCCCCGGAATATGTGGAAGCGATGTGGCTGATGCTGCAGCAGGATAACCCCGATGATTACGTCATTGCTACCGGGGAAACGCATTCAGTTAAAGAATTTGCTGCCGAGGCCTTTCAGCTGGTTGGGCTCGATTGGGAGCAATACGTTGTCGTTGATAAGTCGTACTTCCGTCCGACTGAAGTCGATGTGCTCATTGGTGACGCCAGTAAGGCCAGGCAGCAATTGCGCTGGCAGTCCAAAACGACTTTCAAAGAGTTGGTGAAACTCATGGTTATGGCTGATTGTGAAGCGATTGGGATAAAATTATAATGCAAGTCTGTGGTTTTTAAAAATAAAGCACTGGCCATTATACTTTTCTTAGCTTTGGTTTTGCCGTTGGCTTATGCTTTTTTGTATCGCATTCCGCCGGTGGTTGATGCGCAGGCTTATGACCGGATAGCGGTAAATTTGGTCGCTGGGTTTGGTTTTAAGGAAGACCGTACGCAGAGTTATGAGTTTGACACCGCCATCATCCGTGCCGGTCCTGGCTATGAATTTTTTTTGGCCGGTGTTTACAGTGTGTTCGGCCATTACTATGAAGCAGTCTGGGTAATTCAGGCGCTACTCCACGCATTCTCGGCCCTGCTATTATTTTTTATCTGTCGTAAATTATTTTCGGAAAAAGGTGAACTGATCGGACTAATCGCCGCGGGCCTCTTTGGTTTCCACCCCGATCTCATTGAGATTTCCGCCATGCTGATGACGGAAACACTCTACTTATTTTTAATCATACTCACGGTTTACCTGTTTGTTCTGGCGCATGAGCGACCGGAAAATTCAGCTCTGTCCGGCGCGTTCGGTTTGGTTTCCGGCTTCGCCATCCTCACCCGCCCGCCGGTTATTCTCTTTATCCCTGTGATTTTATTTGCTTACTATCGTCTGAAACGGTATCGCTCCGCCATTTGGTTCATCGCCGGTTTAGCCTTGCCAATCGTGCCGTGGGTAGTGCGCAACTATCTTATCTATCACCAGATTATTCTTACTACTCTCATCGGTGAGTATAATCTATGGGTAGGGAACACCCTGCTCGCGAACGGCGGACAAATTTCCGGCGGCTTTAATCCGCTCACCACCTATACCGAAACGCATGGCTTTTTCGGACTCAAAGCCAAAGCCAGCGCCGAGTTTTGGTCTTTTATTCTCGGGTACCCCTTGGTTTTTATCAAACTCTGCCTCGTTAGATTTGTTCGCTACTTCAGTCTCATCCGTCCCATGGGTTTCTGGTTTTATCAAACCGGTCTCAAGCAAGCTGTCTTTATTTTGTCTTCAGTTCTGGCCACGATAGTGTTGTTTATCACCGGTTTTTCCGGACTGGTGGCCGGTCTTCGCGAACGCCGTCCATTGTTATGGTATCTTTTTATTTTCGCGCTCATTTCTCCGGCGGTGCTGATCCCAACCGTTGTTCAGTCTCGTTATCGTTTTCAGGTGTATCCGTTTTTGGCGTTGGGCGGAGCCTATCTCTTGGCGATGGCATGGAAAAAAGGTTTGTGGAAAGAGCCTATTTTTCAGAAAACAGTTTTATTTTTTCTGGTTATTACTGGTATTGATATTTTCCTAAACCAAGGCATAGTTCTACAACGGATAATTTTTCTGTTTTCTTAATTTCCTGTTCAGGCGTCAGTATAAAAACCTATGAAGAACATTTTGTCAATTGACGTTGAATCGTGGGTGCATTTTTATCTCGATGCTTTGAAAATCAAGGATGAGGTTTCCTCGTCGGAACGGAAAACCATGGATGGCGGCCACCTTCCCTTTGCCATACACCAGCTCTTGGATCTGCTCGCTCGGTACCGCCAGCGCGCAACTTTTTTTATTGTTGCGGAAATATACGACTGGTATCCCGAAGTTATTCGCGCCATCGAGAATCAGGGACACGAGATCGGTTATCATACGCACAACCATGAACTACTCCGTACGAGCGAGGTTCTCGCCGCGCAACTGGAAAAATCCGAGCGTTTTTTAAACGATTTTTACCCCATAGGTTTCCGCGCCCCGCTCATATATATGCCGGAGGGCGGTATGGCGGAGCTTAAGCAAAGGAATTTTAGATATTCTTCCTCAACCTACGATGCCCATCACATTTCCTCGGTTGACGGCATTGACGAAATACCGGTTACCTCGCTTATGTTTCGCCAAGGGGGTTTTTCAAATCGTCTGCCAAAGAATCTTACCCTCCGTCTCTTATCAAGCACGATTCCTTTTGGAAGCGGTTTATTTATTGCCTTGACAGGCGGACTAATATCAAATATAATAAAATACGTTAATCAGAAAGGCGTGCCGGCTATCATTTTTCTCCACCCCTGGCAATTATATAGGAATGATGCCATGAATCGGCAGATGAAAAATTTTTCGTTTGTCGTTAAGCTCATCAGAAAAAATCCATTCTGTCTGCCCTATCTGAAGTGCGTTTTGCCGCAGTTGGAGCGTTTGTTGCAACAATACGAGTTTACTTCATTTAAAAATTATTTCTATGAATAGCGGAGAATACTGGGATAAAAAAATTATCGAATGGGAAGACTCGATGGGTGATCGTAAAAATGTTTCGATTATTGAAAAGTGTGCGGCTCGTTTTCGCCAGCCCTTGCGCGACCGTATGAAGATCTCAATGGAGATGATGGCCCCATTAGCGGAAGGAAAAACGATTCTTGATCTGGGGTGCGGCTCCGGCTACTTTGCTTTTGAGCTATATAAAAATACGCATCCGAAACAGGTGATAGGCATGGACATCTCCGGCAATGCGGTTCGCCGCGCGCAAGATTTGGCGCGCCAATTAAACCTTGACGCGGCTTGTACTTTTGTTGAAGGCGATGCTGCTCTTGTGGAGTTGCCGGCGGCTGATATCACCGTTGGTCTCGGTTTTTTGGATTATTTAACCGAAAAGGAAATAGCTGATCTTTTCGGTAAACTAAAAAGCAAGTATTTCCTGTTTTCGTTCTCGGAGAAAAGCATCTCGCTTCCGCGCTTTCTCCATATTCTTTATATGTGGTCGCAAAAGTGTCCCAAGCACTTTTATTTTTCGGAATCAGAAATTTTGAAGTGCATCGGCGATCATTACAAAAATGTGCAATTTTTTCGAGACAAGCGTTTAAGTTTTTCGTGCATAGTTCACAACCTCGGAGAGGAGACGCGTCTTCCGTAGTATCTTAACAAACGATCCGTCTCGCTTGTTAAAGAACCTGGCGGGAAGCAGCCGTCGCGTCGCGGTAGCACCCTTTTTTATACTGCCGCCAAATTTGTAAAATTTCCCTTATCATCTTCGGGGCGTCATGCCGGATGTTAAGGTTGGATCGGCCGACATTTTTTAAAGAAACCGGCAGTTCTTTTATTTTGAATCCGGCCAATTGCGCGACTAGGAGCATTTCCACATCGAAAGAGAATCGATCGATAGTAAGCTTGGGAAGAACTACGCGAGCGACTTCTCGGCGCATGCCTTTAAGGCCAGCCAAGGTGTCGGAAAAGGGAATAGGAATGAAAAAGCGGACAAAGTGGGAGTAAATGATATGGGTAATTTGTCGCGGCCAGCCCGGCTGTTCCTGGTCTACTTTCCCCGAAAGATCACGATTGGCCAGCACGAAGTCGGCCCCGCCGCTCCTCATCATCTCTAGCATTTTTTTAATTGGATCAGTTAAATAGGGGAGATCGGCATCGGTAAAGAACACATAGTCTCCTGTCGCGGCTGTCATGCCTTCGCGCACCGTATAACCTTTCCCTCTGTTTTGGGGTCTCGTGATGAGTTTGAGGAAAGGAAACTTCTTCATTTTTTCCTCTACAATAGCAACACCACCGTCGGTACCACCATCATTGACCACAATGAGTTCTGTATACCAGCCGCTGGCTTGCACAAAATTCGCTAATAACTCAACAGTGTCGCCTATTTTGGCGCGATCACGATACATAGGAATAACAATTGAGACTAATGGCGGCATAGGCTATTTGGTCTAAAGTACTTGTACTTCAGCCTTAAAGGTGCTATTATTGTACGTATAATTGTCGGCTTAGTCAAGCCAAAAAGCCGAATTTTTATTTTATGAAAATTTTGATTACCGGAGGCGGAGGTTTTCAGGGAAGTCACCTAGCCGAGCGGTTGCTTACAGCTGGCCATGAGGTGGCTGTGCTCAACACCCGCTCACTTTTGTCCGAATCCAACTTGGCGGCGCTTGGTAAACCTGTCAAAATTTTTTGGGGTGATGCGCGCGATCGCGACTTTGTCAGGCAGAGTGTGGTTGAGCAAGAGGTAGTTTTTCACCTGGCCGGCAACATTAATGTCGATCAGTCGTTACAGGACCCGTTGCTTTTTTTTAATAATAATATTTTAGGCGCCTACAATATCCTCGAAGCGGTAAAAAGCAATCGGTGCCGTTTAATTTTCGTTTCCACTTGTGAGGTGTATGGTGACGGACACGATCCGCGTTACGCAAGGTGTTTGCACGAAACCGCGGAGCTGCGTCCCAGCAGCCCCTACGCTGCCTCTAAGGCCGCCGCCGATCGCATGTGTTTTGCCTACTTCAAATCTTATGGCGTGGATGTGACGATTGTCCGGCCTTTTAACATCTACGGTGAACGGCAAAAGGGAGGGCAGTTCGGCGCCTTGATACCGATTTTAGTCGAACGGGCTTTACACGGCGAAGATATCATAATTTTCGGAGATGGCAGTTCCACCCGCGATTACTTGCATGTGAGCGACATGGTTGCTGGCTTTACCCTGGTGCTCAATACTGCTTCCTTAAAGGGCCATGTGATTAATTTTGCGAGCGGTTGTAATGTCACCATCAAAGATATTGCCGACTATATCGCGCGCCAGTTAAGGGTACGCGTAGTTTGTGGGCCTGCTCGTCAAGGCGAGGTATCGCGGTTGCCAGCGGATATCTCTTTAGCCAAAAGTTTAGGTTTCTCACCGCAAGTTGAATTATGGCAGGGTATTGATCGGTATATCGCCTGGGCTAGAAATAATTTTCGTCAGAGGTAGCTATATGTGCGGCATAAACGGGTTTAATTTCAAAAACGAAGACCTGATTCTTAAAATGAATCAGGTCACCTCGCACCGCGGTCCCGATCAGACCGCGGTTTGGTGCGCTGATGAGATTTCTTTTGGACACAACCGCCTCTCTATCATTGATCTGTCTCCGCGGGGCGCTCAACCTATGTGGGACGGGGCGCGTGAGCTTGTCATTATCTTCAACGGTGAAATTTATAATTTTCAAGAATTGCGCGACGAGCTTAAAAACAAATATACTTTTAGTTCTACGAGCGACACCGAAGTTATACTCTACGCCTTTCGCGAATGGGGCGCTGACTGCGTTAAAAAATTTAACGGCATCTTCGCCTTCGCGTTGTGGGATACCCGAACAAAAAGTTTGTTCATTGCCCGCGATCCCCTGGGTATCAAGCCCCTCTATTATTTTTATGATGGCAAACAATTTATTTTCTCATCTGAAATCAAAGCGCTGTTAGAGCATAACATTCCTCGAGAAGTAAATCGCGAAGCTTTTAACTTGTATTTTCAACTCCTCTACATTCCCGAACCACACACCATGTTTCAGGGAATCGAAAAGTTGTCTCCAGGGAGCTACTTAGAGCTTAATCACGATGGCAAGATCAGGATCGAAAAATATTGGCAGATTAATGATTTTTCCGACCTCTCTTCATACGTTGAGGCCAAAAACGAGATAAAGAAACTTTTCAAAGACAGTGTTCGACGTCAGCTTGTTTCCGATCGTCCCGTCGGTGTATTTTTAAGCGGCGGAATAGACTCAACCGCCGTACTTGGAGCAGTCAGCGAATTTCACGCCGGCAAGATAAAAACTTTTTCCGTGGGATTTAAGGATAGCCAGAATCCGGAAAAATTTAACGCCGATTTTTTTCTAGCCAAGAAAACTGCCGCCCATTACGACACCGACCACCACGAGCTGCTTATCGGGCCGGAAGATATTAAAAATAATTTAGAGAAAATTGCCTGGCATCTGGACGAGCCGAATTTTAACCCCACGGCCGGAGCTATATACCTATTGGCTAAAGAAGCAAAGAAGGATGTGGCGGTAGTACTCGGTGGTGATGGGGGGGACGAGCTCTTTGGTGGTTATCCGCGCTATTATTACAGTCGGTTACTGAGTTACTATCAGGCTTTGCCGCATCTCGCGCAGAGTGGAATAAACGGTTTGTTGCGACTCTTCAATCGCGTCAACACAGCGGACAAGCTTGCTCTCACCAACGCCAGCCGCATCCTCGCTTTTTTAGCGCAGAAAGAGTCGCTTTTACGTCAGGCAATCAACCCTGCTGTTTATCACAATCAAGAGGCTGAGAATTTTCTCACCGAAAAATATTTTAATCCGCGTAATCCATTGTCTAATCAGCGTAATCAGTGCTTCGAGAAATATTTTATGCACATTGACCGCGAGGGCTGGTTGGTTGATGAGTCGCTTCTGCGCACGGACAAAATGACTATGGCCGCTGGGCTGGAAGAACGGGTGCCGATTTTGGATTATCGTTTGGTGGAGTTGGCTAATAAAATTCCGACCAAGTGGAAATTATCGGTCTGGCAAAAGCCAAGCAGTTTTCAAGGCAAACGAATTTGGCGTGACGCGATACGCGGCTATTTGCCGGCGCATATTTTGAACGAGCAAAAACGCGGTTGGTTTACGCCTATGGCCAAGTGGCTCCGGGGTGAGTTTAAGGATACGGTTTCCGAAATTTTATCCCCGAACAATCTCAACTCCGAGTTTTTTAATGTGGCAGAGGTGCAGCAAGTTTGGGAGGATCATCTTAGTGGTAAACAATATAACCTCAATATCATTTGGGCGATAGTTATGTGGCAGCTGTGGTATAATCAGTTTATTAAATAACACAGATTACGCAGATTAAGAGTGGATTACACAGATTTAATTATATGACATTCCTTACTTACTTGAGTGAACTCTGGCGCGGTAAAGATTTGTACCGCATTTTTATGAATCAGGAATGTATGCGCTACAGCATGCGAGGGAAAGTACTTGATATCGGCAGCGGCCTCAAGCTCGCGAGCTATCACCGCTTTCTACGACGTGAACCCAGCGCGCTTATTGAATGTTTGGATTTGGGATTTGAAGGAGAAGGCGGGGGGCATATTGATTTAGAAAAAGATTATTTACCGCATGCGAGCGAAAGTGTGGATACGGTGCTTTTATTCAATGTTTTGGAGCATCTCTATAATTATTCTTTAGTGCTTTCGGAAATCAAGCGCGTTTTGAAACCCGGTGGACAACTTCTCGGCGTCGTGCCGTTCCTCGTCGCCTATCACCCCGACCCGCATGATTACTGGCGTTATACTAAAGAAACCCTCCACAAAATTTTTACTGCCGCCGGTTTTTCCCATATTGAAATCAAATCCTTTGGCTACGGCCCGGGGGTGGCGGCACTTTCGCAAATGGAACCGGTCTTGCCGCGCCCTCTCAAAATTCTCGGTGTCCTTGAGACATTATTTTTTGACTGGTTCGTGCTTAAATTCCGACCGAAAATGAATAAGGATAAATTCCCGCTGGGGTTGTTTTTTGTGGTGAAGAAATAGTATGCGTCTTATCTACATCGCCAACATCCGCCTCCCCACCGAAAAAGCCCACGGGCTCCAGATTATGAAAACCTGCGAAGCGCTGGCGAAACAGGGGATAGAGGTGGAGCTGATCGTCCCACGCCGCCTGAATCATCTCAAAGACGATCCGTTTGCATTTTATGGTGTTGATAATGATTCTTTTGAAATCACCAAAGTCTGGTGTTTAGATTTGATTTCGCTTAAAATTTTTGGAAGCGTAGGATTTTGGATTGAGAGCTGGACATTTTATCAATCGGTTAAAAAATATTTAAGAAAGCAATCTCAGAATGAGAGTGCGGTATATTACACCCGTGATTTACCTATCGCTTACTGGCTTACGAAAGACGTCAGCCCGCTATATTATGAAATTCACACACTACCTGAAGTACCGACCAAAAAACACCAACAAGTATGGGAGAGTGTCCGAGGTATCGTGGTAATTAGCGAAGGATTAAAAAACCAACTTGTTGCTTGGGGAGTGAAGTATGAAAAAATACAAGGCGCGATTGATGCAGTGGATATAAAACAATTCCAGATCACCGAAAGCAAACAAGCCTGTCGGCAGAAATTGAATTTGCTTCCTGAGTCTAAAATTGTCGTCTATACCGGTCACCTCTATGAGTGGAAGGGAGCCTCACTATTGGCTAAAGCCGCGAGCATGGTTGCCCCCGATGTACAGATATATCTAGTCGGTGGTACTAAGCAGGATGTGGCAAGATTCAAGGTCCGGTACCAGGCGCCAAATTTGCATATCGTAGGTTGGCAGCCGCACCAGCTGATTCCGTATTGGGACAAGGCCGGCGATGTGCTGGTCCTGCCGACCAGTGGTAAAGAAAAAATTGGAGCGCTGTATACTTCACCGCTGAAGTTGTTTGAATATCTGGTCTCCGGCACCCCAATAGTTGCCGCGCGCCTGCCATCATTGCAGGAATTTTTGACCGATAAGGATGTACTATTTTTCGAAGCAGATAACGCCGCAGATTTGGCTCGGGCGATAAAACAGACCCTCACTAATCCGCTTCCTGCCAAGGCTTGGCCAGGCTTTTCATGGGAAAGCCGAGCGATGGTTATAAAGAATTTTATCTCAAAAGTATGATTAAATTGTCTTGGCAATCGCTCCGCAGTTGGCTTACCATCTACCGCCTTATACTTATTGCGACGCTGATAGTATTCGTGGCCTTGCTCCTCTACGGTTTTCCCGATTCCTCGGGGCCTTGGTTTGACGAAGGCATTAATTTGGGAATTGCCAAGTCGTGGGTGCAGCATGGCGTCTATAGCATGCAGATAGGACCGAATGCGTTTGTCGCGGAGCGTTCGCTCCTTATTACCACCAATTACCCGCTCTTGGGATTTATTGCCTTAGCTTTTAAATTATTCGGCGTTGGTTTGGCGCAGGCCAAGCTCGTGATGATCGGATTCCTGATTATTTTTGTATTTTTATTTTTTAAGCTCATAAAAAAGCACTACGGCCCGGAAGCGGCGCTCATCGGCCTGGTACTTTTGGTAACTTTTTTACCGCTCTACGGCAACGGCAAAAGCGCCTTGGGCGAGATACCCGGACTAACGTACTTTCTGCTAGGGCTCCTGTGGCTGGATAAAAAGAAACCGGCGCAGGTTTTCGTTATGGGGTTGTGGTTTGGTCTGGCGGCCGCCACCAAGTCATTATATATTTTATTTTTGGTGAGCGTGGCTGTTGGAGAAATTTGGTCTGCCATTAAGAATAAAAAAATTGATTATCGCCGTTGGCTGTGGCTCGCTCTCGGTGTGGCGATTCCTCTGCTTATTTGGGTATACACTTTGCTTCCCAAGGAGGCGATTGGTGGTTTTTTTCAGAAAATGTTCCAGTATTATAGTAATCCTTACAAAACTGACCAGGGTGCCATAGGAGCCAACCTAAAGCGTTTCTTCACGGAATCAACACCTTTACATTTTGCTCTTCTGTGGCTAACATTTTTGATCATCAAAGCAATTAATAGGTTTCGCTCAATTACTGTTCTTGAGGTGATGATCACCACCTTCATTATTCTGGATATAATTTTTTATACAAAAACCGTTGGTTGGTATCGGTATTTTTTTCCGGCTCACATTTTCGCTCTATTTCTTTTCCCCGGAGCGTTTCTTGAGATTCGCCGACATTGGTCGCTTCCCCAGTGGATTAAGATGCGTGGAGTTCATCTGGTCATCATTGCTCTTTGCGCCGCTCAGAGTATAAATTTATTATTGCATCTGCGCGATTCCGTATACTTTGATCCCGAGCCGCGCCGACTGGCCAAAGCAGTGAGCCGTTTGGTTCCCAAGGATGCCCCACTCCTCGTGATTGATAATCCTGCTCTGGCTTTTTTAATAGACCACGAACTCATGTATCAGTATGTGCGGTTGAGCGTCCAGATCTTGGTGGGCGAAAATTTGCGGCAAGACAATAATCTGCCTTCCTATATTTTAGCCCAGGATACGGCCCTGATTCCCTACGCGAATATTCAATTGGCTGTACGGGATAAGTATGATAAAGTATTGCAAGGTAAAAAATACAACCTCTACCATCTTCGTAAAGTGTCTATACCTAAATTAAAATCCAATGAATAGTCCCTTACCGTTTTTCTATAAACTTATCTCGCGCGTGAGCGGTCAGGAGTTTGATCCGTCCTGGCCGGAAAAATTGCCTTTTATTATTCGGGGCACCTTTTTTACGTTGTTTTTTATCGTTACTTTTTATCTGCTCTACCGTCGTTGGTGGGGAAAAGAATTCAAACTTCGGCGGATGTGGTGGGTATGCGGCGGCATTCTTTTTTCGCTGATCACCATAAAATTCGCTATCTTTCATTTTGCCAAAGATTATATTCCCGAT
>CAZMYO010000017.1:0-14318 GCA_964570525.1 uncultured Gammaproteobacteria bacterium
GGAAAATCAAAAGAGTAATGCCCATAGTAGTATATTATCTTAAATATGATATTCTTGGAAGAAAGGAAGGGTCGCATAGTGGCCGAGTGCACCGTCTTGGAAAGGCGGCATACCGCAAGGTATCGAGGGTTCGAATCCCTCTCCTTCCGCACAATAAAACCGCCCTATACACTAGGGCGGTTTTATTGTATGATGGATTGGGATTCATCCGGCATACGCCGGGCATGGGGCGAATGCCCCATGAATTTTATCGACAGTGAGATAGCAAGAATTATGACAAAACCCATTCTTAAATTTGTCCTGGCCTTTCAGGGAGCCTACTATGTTCTCACGGGGTTCTGGGCGATTGTCGCGCTCAATCATTTCGCAAAATTCACCGGGCTCCATAGCGGAGCTATCGAAATTGCCGATCGTTTCGAGATGATAAGCATGGCGGCGTTAGCGACAGTCATCGGAGTGTTTTTTATTGTCAGCGCGTTGAGAGAAAATCTTCTGCGGCCGGCGGGCTTCCTGGCGCTGGGAGTAGCGCTGGCGATTATTATCCCCGAGCTTATCTATCTTCCCCAAATTGGCAATCCGCTTTTATTCTGGATTGATTTTGCCGAAGAAAGCGTGGTCGCCCTTCTCCTTGTTTCAGTTGTATTCCGATAAAAATTCTCCGTCTCGTCCGACGCCAAGAATCTCGGTGATACACTTTATTATTTAGCGAATGGTAAACTAGAGAAAAAGAAAGGAGGTGAGTACTATGATGAATTACGATATGATGAGCGGTTTTGGCGGAAACAGTATGATGCTTTTCGCCTGGACTACGTATGTTTTGTTTACCGTTCTTTTGGTATTGGGCATTGCCGCTTTGTGGAAATACATTAATAAAAAATAGCAATTCAAAATATAAAACAAAATTGCGGTTTAATTCCTCCGCTTTTTTAAATATTGTCGTTCCAAACCAATTATGCTACGCTTATAGCAGTCATCAATAAATGAGTTGAGAGGAGGTAGCGATGATCAAGATCATGACCACGGACGAGTTTCGCAAACTCCTGCCTCGCATTTGCGGGCGGGATACCAGCTCCGACCCCAATGGTTGGACCACCGGTAATATCCTGTGGGGCCATAGCGCGGTGGTTGCGCTTGTGGCGCAGGATCTGTTTAGCGGCGAGCTTCTCTGGACATCTTTTGAAGGCACAAAATTTGTCAGCCTTCGGTCGCACTACTGGAACCAGCTCCCCGATGACAACCGGATAGATTTTACCCAAAGCCAGTTCGCCGGACGCTATCCCAAGAAGATGATGCCGCTACTTCTGGCGCGGGTGAGTGTTCTTATCCATTCGCAGACCGCCAAGCGCTATGCCACATTGATGGAACGGTTAGCAAAGGAGCTCCAGCGGCAACGCCAGGAGGAACCGTAAAGCAAACGTCCGTTAGTAGTCCACTCATTTTTGAGCAGCTTTCTCGCTGCTCTTCTTTTTTATTGTTTCTGCCCGCCAAATAGTGTATTATAGAGGGTGCCCTATGGAACCATTACCAAAACTTTATTGGACCGATAAAATTTTAGCCAAGGTTTTTTTGCCGTTTATTCCCAAAAGCGTCAAACCGAACCATCTGACGGCGCTTAGATTTTTTTTAACTCCTTTAGTTTTGATATTATTGTGGCAAGAGCGTTATGTCGCCGGAGCAATTGCTTTTATCTTCACCGCGTTTACCGACGCTTTAGACGGGAGTCTGGCCCGGGTAAGAAATATGGTAACGGAGTGGGGGAAAATATACGATCCTTTGGCCGACAAAATTTTAATCGCCTCGGTGGTGTATGTGGTGGTAGTTCGCTATGTGGATTTTTATGCCGCTTGGGCGATTATTATTTTAGAAGCGATTATCATCATTGCGGCCCTGGTAAAACATCACAACGGCGACAAGACCGAGGCGAATATTTGGGGAAAAATTAAAATGTTGCTCCAGGTGGCAGGCGTTTTGATAATGCTTTTAGCCATTATCTTTAATCTTGAGGCGCTTCTTCATTTTTCTCGCGGAACCTTCTATTTATCCATCGCTTTTGGTATAATAAGCTTGTTTACCTATAGTATCTAATTGTTATGTTGGCTTATTTGTCTTACCTGTGGTTTGTTCTGTTATATCAACCAGTATTTAACGCCCTCATCCTCATCTACAGCACCATTGCCCAGCAAAATTTGGGGTGGGCCGTTATTTGGCTCACTATTTTCTTGCGCATCCTCCTCTTGCCGTTTACGATTATTTCGGAACGAAACCAACTTCATCGTCAAAAAGGGCGGGCCGAAGCGGAGGCGGCCATCAAAGCCTATCGCAATGACGCGGTGGCCCAGCGCGAGGCCGCGCGTAAAATTATGAAGAGATATCGCATTTCTCCTTGGGCCAAGGTGATAACTCTCGCCGTTCAAGCGGTTGTTTTTATACTGCTGTATCAGGTATTTATACGCGGCATTTCCGGCGAGAGGGTGGTAAAGATTCTCTATCCGTCGGTTGATTTTCCTGGCCGCATCAATACGGTGTTTTATGGCTTTGAGATCGGTAGAGTCCACGATGCGTTGTGGGCCGGCATCGCGGCGCTCTATCTGTTTGTATCAATTTTTTTGGCCAGTCGCCATCAGCGCGTCTGGCAGAAATCGGAGATGTATTTTATGATTTTCTTCCCGCTCTTCACCTTCGCGGCCCTCTGGTACCTGCCGATGGTGAAGTCGCTGTTTATCTTGACAACAATGATTTTTTCTGATAGTATTAGCTTGTTGCGGTGGTTATTGTTTTCTCCTAAAAAGGCTAAAGCTTAGGCATTACTCGTAAGTTTTATATTCGTATGTCAGACGATTCTCTAGATAAATTGATGTATTCGTTCGTGGTTGATGATGTTTTGAAGGGTTTGTTTATTTATGTGCCGCCGGGCTACGTTGCCTGTGTTTACGATCTTGGCCGGGGCGTGTTAAAGAAGGTATTAACACCGGGGCTACATTTAAAAATTCCATTCTGGCAAAAGGCCAAGTTGTTTAATGTGCAGACTCTGGAATACAGCATCTCGCGCCAGTTTAATCCGGAACACGAAAAAGCGCTTGGCGATATTCCAATCGCCGCCGTAACGCAGGATGGCAAACGGGTTGGAGTGGAAGGAACGATGCTTCTGCGACTGGATATTCACCAGGTGCCCTCCATTTGGCAAACGATTGGCGAAGATTTTGTGGCGAAAATCGTTCGTCCCGCTATCCGGAGCCGCATCCGTATGGTTTTTAGCCACTTTGATTACCAGGATATTGTCGGACCAAAACGCGACGCCGTAGAGATGGAACTCAAGAACGAATTGGAACGTATTTTCTACGCCCGCGGTATCTATGTGGAAAACGTGCTACTCTCCGAAATTTCACAGATTCATCAGTAAGTTTTGTTTAAGAAAAAGCCCCTTAGCCGGGGCTTTTTTTGGGGATAAGTTTTCCCTTGACTATTTTGCGCGGGCAAGGTATATTATCACTCGTATACCAAGAGTGATAATAATGGAATATGGATATTCGTCCCGAACAACTCTTGATCCTCGTAATTGAAAATTATATCCAAACAGCCGAACCGGTCGGCTCGCGGTTTTTGGTGCATAAAGCCGAGCTTGATTGGAGCGAGGCCACGGTGCGAAACGAACTCCGAATTTTGGAGGAGGAAGGTTTTTTGACTCATCCGCATACCTCGGCCGGCCGGATCCCCACCACCAAGGGCTATGAGTATTATGTTGATCAGCTTAACTTTGAAGAGCTTGAAATTTCCAGACAGGAAGACTCCGCGTTAGAAAAAGCTTTTTCAGGCGCGAAGGACCATGAAGCCTTGTGGAAAAATGTGGCCAAGACTTTGGCGAATCTTTCCAACGAAACAGTACTAATTGCTTTTTCTCCGGAGAAGATTTATTATACGGGCCTCTCCAATTTGTTTCAGAAGCCGGATTTTGTGGAGCTGCAGATGGCGGCCTTGGTATCGCAGGTATTTGATCATTGTGAAGAATTTTTACCCGATTTTTTTGAAGCAGTGAGTAAAGAGCTGTGCTATTTTTTGGGGGATGAACATCCTTTCGGAGAAACGCTCAGCGTTTTATCAACCAGATTTGGCAAGGGCAATCAGTCGCTTATCGCCTTGTTTGGTCCGCAACGAATGGACTACAAGAAAAATTGGCGTTTGCTGAAAAAGGTGAAGGAGTTGATTTAAAGTTAAAAGATTTTTGATATGACCGACGAACAAAAAAATGAAATTGAGCATCCGCTCGCGTGCGATTGCGAACAGTTAAAAAAACAAGCCGAGGAGTACAAAGCCGGGTGGCAGAGAGCGGTAGCGGATTATCAAAATTTACAAAAAGAAATGGCGGCGCGACGGAGCGAGTTCGTGGCCATGAGCGAGCTCCAGATTTTGGAAGAGTTTATTCCGGTGTATGATAATTTTAAATTAGCCTTCAGACTACAGACTGCGGACTACAGTCCCGAACAAAAAAAATGGGTTGATGGTATTAAGCATATCATGAAGCAGTTTGGAGACATTTTGAAAGCGCATAATGTGGAAGAGATAAAGACGGTGGGGGAGAAGTTTGATCCGCGTCTGCATGAAGCGGTGGGGGAAGCCGCTGAACCAGAGCAGAGCTCGGTTCAGGGTAAAAAGGTAGAATCAGGAACAATCATTCAGGAGCTGAGCGGGGGATATACGATGAAGGGGAGAGTGATAAAACCGGCACGAGTAATAATTTCTAAATAAACTCCTCTTTCGTTCCTCCCCTTTTTAGGGGGAGGACAGAGGAGGGGGTATCGTTCGCCGAATACCCCACCCTTCGTCCCTCCCCTAAAAGGGGAGGGAAAGACAACGAGACACTCAATCGTTCTCTCCCCATTTAGGGGAGAGACACAGAGAGGGGTAGTTGGTTAACGTAAGGAGGTATGGAAAAAAAGTACGTTTATAAAAACAACCATCGTTTGAAAGAAGTCCGCCAATTTTTACGGGCAGAGGCAAACGGCGCGGAGAAAATTTTATGGAAGTACTTGAGACGCAATCAATTGGGTTATAAATTCCGCAGGCAATTTAGTATAAATAGTGTAGTCGTGGATTTCTGTAGCGAACAATTAAAGTTGGTTATAGAACTCGATGGCTGGACGCATGATTTTGAAAAAACACAGTTTAAGGATGTACGAAAGCAAAAAATGTTGGAAGAGAATGGGTATAAAGTTGTGCGGTTTACGAATGAACAGATTTACGGAGATGTTGGAGTGATTGTTGATGGGATAAAGAAAATTTGCGACAGTCGGGCTTCCTTCCCCTCTTAGGGGAAGGACAGAGGATGGGGTATGACGGATACCCCCACCCCGCCTCCCCCTAAAAGGGGGAGGAACGACCCACGCCAAGTCGGGTAGTCAACTCACTCAATCGTTCTCTCCCCTCTTAGGGGAGAGACAGAGAGAGGGGTAGTTCGCTCAAGCGTCATTCCCACTACCCCCACCCCGCCTCCCCCTAAGAGGGGGAGGAACGACCACTGAAGATTAAACTAAATTATTCATAAATCATAAATCTTATCAAAATATGTCCAAAGTACTCGGAACCTGCCTACGCTCTCCGAGCTTCGGCAAGGCAAGTCGATCTCGGTTAAATAATCTTTTAATCTTTTAATCTTACAATCTTATGTCAAAAGTACTCGGAATCGATCTCGGAACAACTAACTCCTGCGTCGCCATCATCGAAGGCGGACAGCCGAAGGTGTTGGAAAATAAGGAAGGCGCGCGCACCACGCCCTCCATTGTCGCCGTATCCAAAACCGGCGAACGATTGGTGGGGCAACTCGCCAAGCGCCAGTCGGTAACCAATCCGGAAAATACGCTCTACTCCATCAAGCGCCTCATTGGCCGCAAGTGGGAAGACCAGGAAGTACAGCGCGACCTCAAGCTCATGCCGTATAAGATTGTGAAGAGCGGCGAAGGCGTGAAAGTGATGATCGGTGGAGAGGAAAAATCACCGCAAGAAATTTCGGCCATGATTTTGCAAAAGCTCAAGGCGGACGCGGAAGAAAAGCTCGGCGAAAAAATTACCGAAGCGGTCATTACCGTGCCGGCCTCTGTTGTCGACGCCCAGCGCCAGGCGACCAAAGACGCCGGGGAAATTGCCGGCCTCAAGGTGCTCCGAATCGTGAACGAGCCGACCGCGGCCGCGCTGGCTTATGGTTTTGACAAGAAAAAAGATCAAAAGATCGTGGTCTACGATTTGGGCGGCGGCACGTTTGACGTCTCGGTTTTGGAAGTCAGCGCCGATTCGGTGCAGGTTCTGGCCACGAACGGCGACACGCATCTGGGCGGCGATGATTTTGATCAGCTAATTATGCAGTGGATTTTTGACGAGTTCAAGAAAGAGGAAGGTATTGATTTGAGCAATGACGCTCTCGCGAAACAGCGTATTAAAGAAGCGGCCGAGAAAGCCAAGATCGAACTCTCTACCGCCCAAGAAACCGAAATCAATCAGCCATTTATTACTTCCGGCGCGGCCGGCCCGAAGCACTTGGTGAAAAAACTCAAGCGTTCCGATCTCGAACGCCTCGTTAGCGATTTGGTTGAAAAAACTATGGGCCCGGTGAAGCGCGCGCTCGAGGATGCCAAATTATCCACCAGCCAAATTGATGAAATAGTGATGGTCGGCGGCATGACCCGCATGCCCTTGGTTTACAGCTCGGTTGAAAAATATTTTAACAAAAAACCAAACATCAGCGTGAACCCGGACGAAGTGGTGGCGGTGGGCGCGGCGGTGCAGGGCGGAGTTTTGAAGGGCGACGTGAAGGATGTGCTCCTCCTCGACGTAACGCCGTTGTCCTTTGGCATTGAAACCATGGGCAGCGTCTTCACCAAATTAATTGAGCGCAATACCACCATTCCAACTTCCAAAACCCAGGTCTTCTCGACGGCGGCCGACAGCCAGCCGGCTGTGTCTATCCGCGTCGCCCAAGGCGAGCGCCCCATGTTTAATGATAACAAGTTTTTGGGACAGTTTGAACTTTCGGGTATTCCTCCGGCGCCGCGCGGCGTGCCGCAGATTGAGGTGAGTTTTGATATTGACGCCAACGGCATTCTGAGTGTGAAAGCCAAAGATAAGGGAACTAATAAAGAGCAGTCTATCCGCATCGAGGCTTCCACCAGCTTGTCCAAAGAAGAGGTGGAGCGCATGAAGAAAGACGCCGAAATGCACGCGACCGAAGATAAGAAAAAGCAAGAACTTATTGAGGCAAGAAATATCGCCGATACTATGGTGTACACGACGGAAAAAATGATGAAAGAAGTGGAGGAAAAAAAGGTTGCCGTGACTGACGATGAGAAGAAAGCGGTGAATGATGCCCTCGCCAAGGTGAAGGAAGTAAAAGACAAAGATGATGTTGAGGCGATTAAGAAAACTGCCGAGGAACTCTCTAAAGCGGCGCAAACAATCGGAATGAAAATGTACCAAGCTGAACAGTCGAAAGGGTCCGCCTCCGCTCCCAAGGGAGCTTCGGACGAGGCGAAGAAGGACGAAGGACCTATCGAGGGTGAAGTGGTGGATGAAAAAAAACCCTAAACCACGCAGGGTTTAGGGCCTTGTACCCTTGTGGTACATGGTAAAAATAGATGTATGAAAGTTAGTTGTGCGCTTTGCCAGCGTTATCACTTTAAGCCGGAAGGAAATCCTAATGAGGTTTCTCATGCTTACTGTCCAAGATGCGCCGCCTTGTTATATAAAGAGGGCGCTGATCAAAGAGGAAAAAAACTTACCAAAAAAATAATTGAACGGCTGAAGAATAATATAAAGAAAGAATCAGAGGAAGGCTGGCAAGGTGAGGATCAATTGGCGGCCGGGTCTTACGCTGAATATTTAAATTTTTATCAGGAATTGTTAAACGAGATTAAATCGGAAACTGAAGGAATGTTGAGAAAATAGTTATGTATGTCACCCCGCAGTAAATGCGGGATGCTCATAATTGTAGCGAAATTTATTCGCTATGTTTATAAATTACGTTTATAAATTTCGACAATTATGGCAAAAGATTACTACAAAATACTCGGCGTTGATAAAAAAGCTTCTCCCGAGGAATTGAAGAAAGCTTTTAAGAAGCTGGCTTTAGAGCACCACCCCGACCGGCCGGGAGGAAACGAAGCCAAGTTTAAGGAAATTAATGAAGCTTATCAGGTGCTGGGCGATGCCGAGAAGCGCCAGCGTTTTGATCAGTTTGGCTCCGATTTTGAACAGCAGGGCGGATTTGGCGGGGGCAGCAGTTGGGAAGATTTTATGCGCGCCGCCCGAGGCGGACAAGGTGGCGGCGGATTCGACTTTGGGAGCGGAGGAGTGGACTTGGGCGACCTTTTTGGAGATTTATTCGGTCCCTCCTTCGCTCGCCGCGGGCGAGCTTCGGCGGGCAAGGGGCGGGACATTCAGGTGGATGTAGAGTTAGATTTTAAAGAAGCGGCTTTTGGCGTGGAGCGAGAATTATCACTGCGCAAGCAATCCACCTGCGATGTTTGTAGCGGCACCGGCGCCGAGCCGGGGAGCAAGCTCGACACCTGTTCTACCTGTAAGGGCCAGGGCCAGGTAGCCCAGGCGCAAAGAACATTTTTTGGCACCGTGCAAACGGTGGCCGCCTGTCCGGATTGTGAGGGGCGCGGGAAAAAGCCCAGCAAAAAATGTCAGCACTGCGGGGGGGACGGAGTAATTACCAAAAATTCTATCATCAAAGTAAAGATTCCGGCCGGTATTGACGATAACCAGTCCATTCGGCTAAGCGGTCACGGCGAGGCGGCGCCGCACGGGGGCGAGAGCGGCGACCTGTATGTGGCGGTGCATGTGCGGCCGTCTAAAATTTTTGGGCGCGAGGGCGTGGACGTGTATACCGCGAACGAGATTAATTTTCCGCAAGCGGCGCTGGGCGATACTATTTCGGTAGAGACTTTGGACGGCCCGGCGAAGATGGTTGTCCCCGCGGGCACCGAATCCGGCCAGCTGATTCGGCTCAAGGGCAAAGGGATCCCTCATTTGAGCGGCAGCGGCCGCGGCGACCACTATATCCGCGTTAAAATTCGCGTGCCAAAAAAACTTGGCAAAAATGCGAAGAAGCTGTTAGAAGAATTAAAAGATGAACTCTAATCAGTTATGTTTGTCTAAAATTTTATTCACTTCGGCGTCGGCTTCTTTGTTGTTGTGCCGCAAGATATGCCGGTAAGAAATTTTTTTAAATTGACTGGCCAGATTGTAGACCTGAACAAATAGCTTTTGGAGAGTGGGTTCTTTTACTTTATATTCTCCCCGCATTTGTTTTACCACTAGTTCGCTGTCCAAAATACAATCCACTTCGGTCGCGCCCAGCTCTTTGGCTTTTTTAAGAGCAGAGATTAAGGCGGAATATTCGGCAAAGTTGTTGGTTTGGGCGCCTAGGTATTCTCCGTAGGCCGCGAGTTTTTCTCCGGCGGCGTTTTTGATTACTATGCCAGTGGCAGCGGGCCCCGGGTTGCCGCGCGCGCCGCCATCGGTGTAGGTAAATAGTTTCATAACACAGAGTTTTTAATATCCAAGTTTCCAGAGGCCGGCTTCGGTGGTGTAAAAGAGGGTTCTGTTTTCCGCGTCGGCAGCGAGAGATGTTACTTTACCTTCAATCAAATCATGTTCAATAAGATAGTAAGGAAAAAGAGCGACAACTTTTCTCTCCCAGATTAAGGCGAGGGTGTTGTACTTGTCGAGCGGCGCCACTCCTTGGAGTTTTTCGGCCGAACGGTTTAAAAGATAGGGCTCTTCGCCGTTGGTGTAGGTCCACAATTCCCAAGGAGTCCAGACAAGCCACCAGTTATTATATTTAGAAATAGTAAAATTTTCTCCGCCGAAATTAAACTTCTTATCCGGCGAGAGCAGCGTAACATTCGCTGTATTGCTGTCTTTCACTAGCACCGCGCCATTAACAGCCATAAGAATACGCCAAGAGTAAAGAGAGTTTGGCGCTTCCAAATCAGCGATGTTAGACTTAAAACCGAGGGTATCGCGTACCACGCGGAGTTTTTTGGTAGTAGTCGCGAGCTCAAGAGTCCATAGGCTGCCACTCTCCATAAACCAATCCACATAACGGTTGGGAGCGATAACAGCTTGTTGCATCGTACTCGGCGAGAACGATTTAATTGAAGAAAAAGTGCTGTAAAATAATACCGGATCGCCGGTTTCTCGCCACTGAAATTTTCTAATCGCCTCCCCAGCTATTTTTACCAAGTCAACTTTTTTGTCCGGGTTATCCGCTCGGGCTATCAGGAGATAGCGATACGGAGGAGTGGCGTTTCCGACGGTAAAATAATTGATATTTTTACCCCAGCGCAGATCAACCTCGGTATCCCTGGCGATGTCCAAAATTAACGCGTCAACCGTGGCGCGCGTTTCGCGCAGCCATATTTTGGTTCGATTTTTTTCTTTGGAAACGTAGAGGAGGTAGCGTCCGTCATCCGAAAGCGCCACCGGCCCAATTTTTCCTTTCAGTAAAAGTTCGGGTTTATTTTTTTTCAAGAGCTCAATTTCTTTTAGGTAGGTGGTTTGTTTGTTTTTTACCTCAATTTCTTTTTGCCAGTCATAGTATCCCGAAGCGCTCAAGCGCACGGTATATTTACCGGGAGTGATGCTGTTAAGACGAATTGGCATTGTGTCTTTTAATTTCAAACCGTTGAGGTAGACACTGGTGTCTTTTGGCAAGATATCCACGCTAATGCTTCCTGTTTCCCGCAGTAGGCCGTTTTTCCAATCGTAGCGATAACCGGTTGTGCTCAAAATAACTATGGGAGCGATAACGCCAAAAGCAACAACAAAGATAATGAGCAGCGCGCGGCGAAGCGGCCGGGTGAATTTGGCGCCGGGATATTCCATATTAATAATCTGTAAAGTTGAAAGTCAAAAGTCTATAAAGCTTGTTTTTTTGTCTTTTGCCCGTCGAACGATTACGCATTGCCAGATCGACCTTTAAATAGTATACTTATGATAATGTAAAGGGGTCGGGAAGTCAAAAAATGGAAAGTAAAAAGTCTGTAAAGTATAAAATTAAAGCAACCTATGTCGTACCTGATAATTAATGGCGGCAAAAAATTGCGCGGCAGTGTCGAAAACCAATCCTCCAAGAATGCCGCGGAGTCTATTTTGTGCGCCTGTCTTATGATTCGTGGCCGGGTGACGCTCACGAACGTGCCGGAGATTGAAAGTGTCGGGCAAATTTTAAAATTACTTAAAAGCATTGGCGTAAAAGTACAGCGCGAAGGATCCAATGTGGTTCACCTCGATGCTTCTCCCAAACTTGACCTGGCGAATATCAACCGCGAGGCTTGTGAGGCTACGCGTACTTCCTTGCTTCTGCTCGGGGCTCTCTCTACGCGGGAGAAAAGCTACACTCTCTATCGTTCCGGCGGCTGCCACCTGGGCGAGCGCACCGTGCGCCCCCACTTGTATGCTTTGGCCAAATTGGGGGTAACCGCGGCGTGCGTGGAGGGGAGTTACGTGGTAAAAAACGAGGCCAGTTTGCGCGCGGCCGAGATTGTGCTCTACGAGTCGGGTGATACTACCACGGAGAATGTGATTATGGCGGCCGCGCTTACTCCCGGGGTTACGACTATCAAGCTGGCTTCCGCCAACTACATGGTACAAGATTTATGCTATTTTCTTGAAGCAGCCGGGGCTAACATCCAAGGCATCGGCACGACCACGCTTGTCGTCACCGGCGTCCCGGAACTTCGGGGGACGGAGTATCCGGTGATGCCCGATCCGATTGTTGCCATGACGCTTATTTCTCTTGCCATCACCACCCATTCACATCTCATTATAAAAAATTGTCCGCTGGAATTTTTGGAGCTGGAGCTTTGTAAACTGGAAGTGATGGGCCAGATTTATCATTTGAAAAATAAACGTCTTTCGGAAAATGGAAAGTTTACCGTGGCCGATATTGAAATAATCCCGAGTAAACTTACCGCCCTTCCGGATAAAATTTACGGCCGACCATTTCCCGGGCTTAACATTGACAATCTTCCCTTATTTATTCCCATTCTTACCCAAGCTGTCGGGCGTACTTTAGTACACGATTGGGCGTATGAGAATCGAGCCGTCTACGGCCTTGATCTCCAAAAGCTTGGCGCCAAGGTAACGCTCCTCGACCCGCACCGCCTCTGGGTTGAAGGCCCGACGACCCTGGTTCCGGCGGTTGCAACCTGTCCGCCCGCGCTTCGTCCCGCGATGAATTTATTAATCTGCATGCTGGCCGCCAAAGGCCAGTCAATTTTACAAGGCGAGGACGTTATTGAGCGGGGATATGAAAAAAGTTTATACGCGGCCTTACATAAGGCGGGGGCAAGCATACAGCTGAAAGATTGAGTTTGTCGTCGAGTAATGCTAAACTATCGGGGAGAGCTATTATTGATTAAAGTTTAAGTTATTTTTTATGGAAACTTTTTCACCGATTAAATCGCGCGCTACCAAGTACATGGGGTTGTATTTGGGAATTATTTTGTTTGTAATTTCATTTGGCGCCGGTATTTTGGTGGGGCAGAGCATTTATTTGAGGAGTAAAATTACCAACGAACAGGGCCAGGTGGAGATTAGCAAGGTAGTAAATTTGAATCGCTCTCTAAACCGTTCCGACAGCGTAGATTTTAATCAATTTTGGCAAGTGTGGGACAAAGTTAAGGAAAAATATGTGAAACAGCCAGTGAAGGATACCGATATATTTTATGGGGCTATCCAGGGCCTGGTGTATGGTTTGGGCGATCCCTATTCCGTATATTTCCCCCCCAAACCGGCGGCTGAATTCACTAAGAGTTTGTCGGGAGAATTTGGCGGCATTGGCGCCGAGATCGGCATTAAAAATAATCAGCTGGTGATTATCGCGCCTTTGCCCGATACGCCCGCGGAGAAAGCCGGTCTCCGGCCCGGGGACAAAATTTTAGCGATTAACAGAAAAAATACTACGGGCATGGATGTGAATACGGCAGTGGAAAATATTCGCGGGCCGGCCGGCAGCACCACCACCCTTACTATCGCTCGCGATGGAATCGCCAAAGCCAAAGATGTGGTGATAATTCGGGCCACCATTAACGCGCCATCGGTACTTTTCGCGGTGAAGCCCGGTAATGTTGCCTATTTGCGTATTATGCAATTTAACGAGAGCACTATTCCGAATTTTGCCAAATATGTTAAACAAATAAAGAATAATAAAATGAACCGCCTTATTCTTGATTTGCGCAACAACCCGGGCGGCTATCTCGATAGCGCCGTAACTATGGCGAGCGAATGGATTAATGAAGGAAAAGTAGTGAGTGAAAAGTTTAGCGGCGGACAGGAAAATATTCACGAAACCAGCGGGGCTCATCTGCTCTCTGGCGTAAAAACAGTCGTTTTGGTGAATGGCGGCTCGGCTTCGGCTTCGGAAATTGTGGCCGGAGCGCTGCAGGATTATAAAGCGGCCACTATTATTGGCGAAAAAACTTTTGGCAAGGGATCGGTGCAGGATTTTGAAACGTTGCCTGATGGTTCGGCTCTCAAAATTACGGTGGCCGAGTGGTTTACGCCCAAGGAAAATAATATTAATGAAAAAGGCATCACGCCGGATATTGTGATAAAGGAAGATTTTGAGAAAGAGAAAGTTGGCGAGGACATCATGATTCAAAAAGCGCTGGAGCTCTTAAAATAAGAAAAAATAACCCCCCCGATAGCCATCGGGGGGGTTTTAGTTTATCCCGCACCACGAGCTTACGCCAGTAGTAGTGGTGCGGGATTTATTTTTTCAACTTTGCTATTCGGCGCGCTTCTCGTTTTTTGCCAAGGAGCCACAGCGTATCCCCCAGGTAGTTGTGATAGCGCGTTTCCCTGGGCGCCAGCTTAACGGCTTCGAGGAAAGCAACGACTGCCCGCGTCAACTTTCCTCTCTGAAGAAAGCTGTGGCCGCGTAGATATCTCCCTTCGGCGCTTAGCGGCGCTATGGCGCTCGCTCGATCGACTTGCGCTTGGCAGTCGGCGCAGAAATTAGCGGACAAAACACTCAACGAAGTCTTTTCTTTTACGTCATTCATCACGCAGTTTTCTGTGCGGCAATGATTATTGCCGAAAACATGGCCAAGCTCGTGAGTAATAAGCCGGTAGGAGCAACCATGTTGCGAGAGGAGATTGGGTGGTCGCAGGTAGTACTCCGAGCGCAAACGGGCCAAGCTGTAAACAGCGGTGTGGTCGCTGGTATAAGCACAGCCGTAGGCAGTTTTTTTAGCCGTGAAGATATCCTCGGAGATGACCCCGAGAATCGCCAAGGCGCTATCTGGCAAAAGGCCAAGCAG
>CAZMYO010000018.1:0-4079 GCA_964570525.1 uncultured Gammaproteobacteria bacterium
TCCTGATCAGCTCGGACAACACGGGACGGGTCCAGGTCCTGTGCGACGAGCTCATCGCGTCCGCTCTCCCGACCACCATGACCCTCGGCGGCCGCACCTACGACATCCTCAACTTCCTCCAGGGAGACGAGAAGTCCGTCACGGGCGACATGATGGTCGCTCGCGCAAAGGAGGCGGGCGCCCACAACGGCAATGAGGAGCGCGAGCACCTCATGAAGCACCAGGACAAGATCCCCGTCATCCTGCGGGGCAAGGTCGTCTTCGTCTTCACCGACGACCGGCACCTGGGCCACCCCGAGGACGTCCGCTACGTCTACTGGTTCGACGGCCGCTGGGTCGCGCACTGGGACTGGCTCGTCGGCGGCTGGAGCGTCGGCTGCCGGGTTCTCCGTCGCAAGTCGGCGTAGCCCTTGGGCCCTCGGGCATTCGTACTTCGGTACGTTCGCTCGGGGGCCTTCTTTATTTAATATGTCATCGCGAGTGCGCCTCATCGGCGCATCCGCAATGACAGGTCGCGCACTCTTCCATTTTTCCCAGATTCGGTATATAATGAGCCTAGGCTTGGTAGGCCGATTTTTCCTATGCCGATTAAAAAAATCATCTCCCTCCACCCCAAGTTGGCGGCCATTCTGGATGGGCTTTTTTCCCTTGCTTTGATGTGGTGGATTACGAAAATTACCTCACCATGGCTGCTTATCTTGTGGTTTTTTTTTAGAATAGGGTGGTGGGTGGCGCTGGTCCAGTGCATGTATTATCCGCCGTTCATTAGCCGGCTCAAACATTTGGTGGCTTTAACAATTTTTAACGCCGGTTTATTATCCTTTCTTGTTTTTATTGATTGGAAGGTAGCCTGGTACTTGGTAGCCGGTTTATTCATAGCGGTTCCAGTCTTAAGTTTTTGGTTTGTGCCGGAGCGCGCGGACGAGCTTACTGTTTTGGCCAAACCGCACCGCCGTTCCAGATTTCTCATGAGCGTGCTTGGTGTGGCGGGGTTATGGAGCGGCGCCGAAGCCCTGATCGTGCTCCAGATTGTTTCTCAATCGGTAGCCTGGTTCGTAATCATCTTCGCCTCGGTGGCTACCGTCGCAATTAGCGCGTGGTGGTGGCGAGAGTATGGTTTGGAGTATGATAAAAATTTTTTAATGTCGGGAGCGGTTTTGTTACTAGTCATTTTTGAATTGGCGTTTCTCACCGTTCTTTTGCCTCTCGGCTACCTCATGAGCAGTTTATTCATTACCTGGGTATGGTATATTGTTTGGCTGGTTTTTCGTTTTACGCTTTCCAAGGAAGGGATCAATTGGAAGCGGCAAAGAAATTTTTTACTCGTCAACGCGATTATTTTGGGAATTTTTCTCGGCGCTATCGCCCGTTGGAAGTGATACCAAGTTCATGAACTATGGCTAAATCTTACCCCCCCCACCTGCCACCACCAAGCTGTAGCCTTGAGAAGCACCATCAATGGGAGCGGCTCAAGATTGTTTTGGTTGCGACCGGTTTTGGTTTAGCGGCCGGTCTTTCCGGAGCCGCGGTGATGCTGGGCTGGATTTGGCCGAAAGGCGGAGAAGGGGATATTTGGGCGATCAATCGCGCCACGAATAATTCGGCGCGCGGTGATATCATCGAGCGTGGTGAAAGCAGAATGTCCGATAAAATTTTTACCATCTATCAAAAATTATCCAGTTCCGGCGGTGTCGGCTATTTCGCCCCTGGGGACAAGCTCGCCGACGCGATTGTGATAACTTCGGAGGGCTGGGTAGTGGCGTATCTCCCGACATTTGACGGTAAATATAAAGATTGGCGGATTTTAGGGGAGCGGGGAATAGTTTATCAGGCCGCTCAAGCGCTGCTAGACCACCGCTCGGGTTTGGTATATATTAAACTGGCGCCTCCGGCGGACATGAAGAATAATCAAGAGCAGTTTAAGGTAGTAATTTTTTCCGATGGCGTGAATCGCTTGGACGATGTTTTGATATTTCAAGATGGCGCTTGGCAGTCAAGTTTTTCTTTAGGCCAAACTTGGCTCCCGGGAGAGAGCCACCTGGATACGGCGCCAAGATCGGCTTACGCCCTGGGGGATAAGTTTAAACCGGGGGCGATAGCGATTGATAATCAGGGGAGGGTCGTTGGTTTTCTGGTAAAGGAGGCCGTAGTTTTGCCGGCCACGGCCATCACCCGCGTTCTCCCGGGGATTCAAACTAACCTTCGTCTGCTCTACCCCAGCCTGGGAGCGGAGGGTTGGTTTTCCAAAGAGCGGCCGCTACTCGCCAACAACAAGCGAATTGACGGATTTTTAGTTACCAGAGTTGTAAGTAGCCGCAGCCTTCTGCGCAAAGGAGACATTCTTATGGAAATTAACGGGCGCGAGATTAATTCAGATAATATATGGTATAATAGAAATGAGGGTAAGGTACGTTTGAAAATATCGCGCGGCGGCAAACTAATGGAACTTGAAACGGGAATAGTGGAGTTGTAAAAAGCAAGTCTCCATACTTAATATTTAGTTAATCCGTTTTCTATGCATCACCTTTCGGCCAAAAATATTAAAATGATTTTTATTTGGGCGCTTATTTTGGCGGTGGTTTCTGGCCTCGGGAGTCTTTTGTTTAAAAAACAGTATAGCGCCGAAGCCCAAGTCTTAATCATCTCGCGCGATCGCACCGGTGTTGATCCGTATACTCAAGCCAAGTCAGCGGAACGGATTGGGGAGAACCTGGCCCAGGTAATGAAAACCACCGATTTTTTTGGGAAGGTTTTAGAAAACAGCGAGGGCGCTTTTGACAAAAGCCGCTGGCAGGGGCTACCCGATCGTAAACAGCGTAAAGAATGGCAAAAGGACGCGCAAGCGGAAATGATGTACAATACGAGTATTTTAAAAATTACCGCTTACAGCAACAGCAAGGATGACGCCGTTGCCTTGAACAAAGCCATCACCCAAACTCTGGTCAGCCGGGGGTGGGAGTATGTCGGCGGCGATGTGGCCCTTAAAGAAGTTTCAACTCCGCTCGTGTCGCGCTTTATCGCGCGGCCCAATGTGCCCGCCAATATGGCGGCGGGGTTTTTGATCGGAGGGCTTTTGGCGGCGCTCTGGCTAACGCGCTACAAAAAACATACTCTTTTTGGCAATGCTTAGCGCAGTGTCCTTCCCTTACGAAGGGGAAAATAAAAAAAATCAACAAAAGATTTAATATTTTCAAAATAATAATAATAATTTATGGCTCAAGATACTCATCACTTCGATTTTCTTACCGAATACGTTTTAGCGCTTTTGGAGGAAAATGATATTGAGCTTACTGATGACCAGAAAAAAATGTACGTGCCGCAGATTTTGGCGCAGTTAGAGATGCGCCTGGGTTTAGAGCTCTTGCCCAAACTTAGCGAAGCGCAGAAGGAAAAGTTCGCGAAGATGACAAATAACGAAAATATTTCGGTGGAGGAGTGGAAGAAATTTTGGTACGGGGCCGTGCCCACCTTTGAAATCGATATAAAAAACACACTGATTACTTTTGCCGAAAAGGTAAAACAAATTTTAGCCAAGTAAGTATGTCGGATCTCCCTCTCGACCAGAAAGACGCGGCGCGTTACGAGCGCTTGTTTCGGTTGTACGAGGAATTAAACAAAGAGTTGGATCAGCTTGAAGCCGAAGGTAACAGTTTGGGACGACGAGTTCAGGAGGCGATTGACAAAGAAAAAATGGCGAAGATTTTTAAAACCATACACCAAGCCGATTAAATTTTATGACTGACGATACTAAAAAATCAGCCGAGGGCCAAGCGCCGGAGGCCGCTCGCCAGCCAGCGGAGGCGGATCAGCTTTTGGCTGAGAAATTTGAAAAATTCCGCAAAAGATTTGAAAGATTAAATCAGCTGGTAGCCGCTCTGGGAGAAAAGGGGAAAAAAGTTCGCGTCAAGTTTGGCGCGGTAGAGTCGGACTGGCGAAGAATAAAAAGATTGGCGAAAGACGCCAAGGCAAGCGCGCTGGATTTTGAATTGAACAAATTTGGCCGAGCCCTGGAAGAGTGGGAAAAGCGTTTGGGTAGCGCGACCAAGGAAATTAAACAAGCGGCCGAGCAAGAGGCCAAG
>CAZMYO010000019.1:0-8222 GCA_964570525.1 uncultured Gammaproteobacteria bacterium
CAAATCATCTTTTCCTCCAATTTCAAGCTGACTACATAATAAGGCCCTTATCCTTAAAGAGTCAAGTTTTTTATATGTTAATATATTGACACATCCTCGTGAGCATGTTACTTTTGAGGCGCCATCCACAACAGGAGAAAGATCATGGAAAAAACACGGAAAGTTCCGGGAGAAGGCATTCGTTGGGATCTAGGGTGTCTCTATAGCGGGCTCGATGACCCACAACTCGATCTCGATATTCGCCAGTGGGTCGAACATGCCAAGCAATTCTACGCGGAGCACAAGGACAAGCTCGCGGAGACGCTCCCCCAGGCCATCCGTGACTATTCTCGACTTGTCACCCTTCAGACGCCGCAGTGGTACTTGTCCTTGCGGCAGAGTCTCGATACGGGTGACGCCGCGGTGAAAGCCAAGATCGCCGAGTTTGAAAAAGAAATTAGTTTTGTCGGTGCCGAGTATCTGGAGTTCTTCGAACACGAACTCGTGGCAATCGACGACGAAGTCATCAGGGCGCAGGCCGCGAAAGATCCGTTAGTCGCGAAGCACCTGCCCTGGCTTGATTATATCCGTGTTTTCAAAACACATCTCTTGCCGGAGCCGATCGAGGCCGCGCTCACCAAGCGCTCGCCCTTCGACTCCGACTCCTGGTCGGAATTTTTCGATGAGGTTCAGTCGGACTTGCGTTTTGCCTGGGAAGGCGAAGAAAAAAATCTCGAGGAAATGTTGCACCTCGTCAATGGTGATGCAGACGCTTATGTGCGGGCGAGGGCGCTCGAAATCATAAATGATGGTTTCGCGGGAAGCTTTGCCAAGTACTCGGCGCAGACGCTCTACATGGTCGCCGGCTCGCAGGAAATAGAAGTTCGCGAGCGCGGGTACAAGCACCCGATGGAAAAGCGCAACAAGTCCAGCCTCCTGCCCGATGCTGTTGTCGAAGCTTTGCATCAGGCCGTGACCGATAAGGCGGGCCCGCTCGCCAGACGCTATTACCAGTTGAAGGCGGCCATTCTCGGCTTGCGGACGCTTAGGTGGAGCGATCGCAACGCGCCGATGCCTTTCGCCGATAACACGGTTGTATCCTGGGAGCAGGCGATGGAAATCGTTCTCGCCGCCTACCGGAGTTTTAGCCCGACACTCGCCGGCCTCATTGAAGAGACGGTGGAGAGAAAACATATTGACGCGCCCGCTCTGCCCGGTAAGCGAGGCGGCGCCTTCAACTCGTCGGCAGTGCTTCCGAATGGTAAAACGGCGGCGTTTACTTTCCTGAATTTCCTTGGCGCCGGTGATGATGTTATGACCGTAGCGCACGAGCTCGGACACGGCGTCCATGGCCTCCTCGCCGGCGAAGCGCAAGGTCCTCTCCTACAGGATACTTCCGTAGCGCTAGCCGAAACCGCCTCTGTTTTTGGTGAGATGACCGCTTTCAACTATCTGAAAACGGAGCTTACCAAGAAAGGTGAACGCGAACCAATTCTCGCGCTTGTCATGAATAAAATTGACGGCATGATGAATACCGTCGTTCGTCAAATCGGCTTCTCCAACTTTGAGCGCCGTCTGCATGGGTGGGATCCGAATACCGGAACCTGGAAGGGCGTGAGAAAGCTGTCGGTTGAAGAAATCGATGCCTTGTGGCTTGAGACCGTCTACGAGCTCTACGGCCAGCCCGGTGAAGTCTTCACGTACGAGAACGCCGAGCACCTGTGGGCATATGTCAATCATTTCCACCGGCCGTTTTACGTCTACGGCTATGCCTTCGGCGAGCTTCTTACCCAATCGCTCTACGCGGTCAGACCGCGGTTCGGTGATCGGTTCGAACCCCTCTACTTGGACATGCTGCGGGCGGGCGGCTCTAAGGACGTCGTTGCGCTACTTGAGCCCTTTGGCCTAAACCCCATCGACCCATCTTTTTGGGCCGAGGGTATCAAAATCAGCCTGGAGGCGATGATCGACGAAGCGGAGCAGTTGGCCCGCAACCTGGGCTTAGTCGCCTAATCTACTAGACTTTCGGGGCACTCACGCAAAAATCGCGTGGGTGCCCTTCTTCTTTTTTAGCTTGAAAAATCATAAAAATATACGAGTATTTTGGCCAAATTGTGGCCTTTTTTATATCTAACATTGACAAACAGCCGCAAATGTGGTATGCTAATGCCAGCAAATATATCTTCACCGTAGAAACATAGTCGAGTTTCTGCACAATGTATTTTTGCAGTTATTCACTTATTTCTACTACTATGAAAGGCACCATAAAACGCCTCGTGGCAGAGAAGAATTTTGGCTTTATTGGCCCGGAAGATGGATCGAAAGATGTCTTTTTCCATGCCACCAGCCTCCAGGGAGTTCAGTTCGCTGAACTGCGCGAGGGGGACGCGGTAAACTTTGACGTGGAGCAGTCCGAAAAGGGTCCGCGCGCTGTCAATGTTGCTCGCGCTTAAGCCAAGTTTTGAAACAGTCCTCCTCGACCAAATCGGGGAGGACTGTTTTTTCTTTGTAAATTTCGAAAAAAAGTGTTAGGATAGAAATCGCTATATGAACCTTACTCCTTTGGAACAACAGACCGGCTTTCATGGCTTGGGCATCGCTCCTAAACTCGTTGCCATTTTAGAGCAGCTTCATTTTACCAAGCCGACCCCCATTCAACACCAGGCGATACCGGCGGCTATTACCGGAAAAGATTTAGTTGGTATCGCCCAAACCGGCACCGGCAAAACTTTAGCTTTTGGCATTCCGATGATTCAGCGCTTGTCGCAGCTCCGCGGTCAGGGTCTTGTTTTATTGCCAACACGGGAACTGGCCATCCAAATAGATGATTCCCTTAGACAAATCGGCCAGCTCCTGGGATTAAAAACAGCAGTGCTCATTGGCGGCGCTCCAATGCACAAACAAATTCAAAGCCTCCGGCGGCAACCGCATATTATTATTGCTACCCCCGGACGTTTGGCAGATCATCTGGAGCAGGGGACAGTAACTTTGCAAAATATTAAAATTGTTATTTTGGATGAAGCGGATCGCATGTTTGACATTGGCTTTGCTCCCCAAATTAAGCGTATTCTAAAAATGATTCCTCGGGAACGGCAAACCATGCTTTTTTCTGCCACCATGCCGCCGGAAATCGCCAAGATGGCCGCCGAACATATGGCCTTGCCCCTGCGCATCGAAGTCGCTCCGTCAGGCACAGCCGCTCAAAAAGTGGAGCAAGAAATTTTTATTGTCAGCAAAGAAGCGAAGTTACAGCTCCTAGACAAACTCTTGAGCGATTATCAAGGTACTATTCTTGTTTTTTCGCGAACAAAACACGGCGCCAAAAAAATTACCCGGTCGATTAGAGACATGGGGCACAGCGCCGCCGAGATTCACTCTAACCGATCGCTCGCCCAACGACGCGATGCTCTGGAAGGTTTTAAATCCGGTAGATATCGGGTGCTCGTCGCGACCGACATCGCCGCGCGCGGAATTGACGTCACCGGAATTGAGCTTGTCATCAACTACGATCTTCCCGACAATTCCGAAGATTATGTCCATCGTATCGGCCGCACCGGCCGCGCCGGCCGCGCCGGCCGCGCCGTGTCTTTTGCCACCCCCGATCAACGCGGAGATATTAAGAGCATTGAACGGCTGATAAGAAAAACATTGCCGATTACGGCTCTGCCGGTTTTGCCGCCGCGCCGCGCGTCGCCGCCAATGGCGTGGTCTCAAAAATCTCATGCTCCGAGAACGACCTCTCCCTATCAAGGCCCTAACCGCGGCTCAAGAGGTCATCGTCGAGGAAGAGAAACCAAGCGGTACCATGGTAGTTTTTAAGTTTATTACTAAAAAATACAGGCAGTATGATTTTTCAAAATAAAGACATTTTAAAACTAGGAATATACCCCGTCTTAGTTTTTATGTTGAACTATAGCGCCTACAACCTGTTTCCTGAATTCTACATCAGCTGGCGCGTAGATATTCCAATACATATACTCGGAGGCTTGAGCATTGCCTATAGCGCCACCTCGGCTATCTATCTTGCTGAACGGAAAAATGTGATGGCTATAGAAAAACTTTGGATGAGGGCGGCCGTTGTTGTCGCTTTAGTTATTACCGCCGCGGTATGGTGGGAATTTTACGAATTTCTCTCCGACCGTTTTTTGGGAACCCACAATCAGCCAAACAATGCCGATACTATAAAAGATCTGTTTATGGGCATGCTGGGCGGACTGATTTTTTGTTTAAATTTTCTTGGACAAAAGAAAAAACAGAATTATTAGGGGGGGCGGGTTTTTTTGCTTGACACCGGGGTTACATCCGGTGTTTACTTATTAGTAGGGGAATCAACCCCGTTCACAACAGCCAACCGCGGAGGAGATCCATGACCAAACTCGGCGCAATCATTTTAGCGTCTATGCTTAGCTTTGCGGGGTGCGCTCCAAGTCATCGCGCCGCTAGCCACGCGGCGCCGGCACCGCCATCGGAAAGCCAACCGACGACTACCGTGGTCGACGGCCAGTTCTACCTCGAAAGAATTGGCGGGCAGAAAACCTGCAACGGTCTGGAGCTCTCGCAAGTTCTGATCCTCGATGTTCAGATTAGAATCGATGATCCCGCCACCGTCGACCTTATTACGAAGTTTTCGACTATAGCCCTGCCAACTTTCGAAAAGGTGCGGCGCGATGGAGTAACTGGCGCGGTTCAAGCGGAATGGAAAAACGTCAACAGCGTTTTCTCTTACCACCAAGAAGTGGTGGGTGTCGTCCAGCCGGATCACGTTGAGCTCACCTACACCCTGGGGAATAAGCAGGACACTACCTCATACACCTGTGAGACGGTAGTACGGGGCTTCCCCCGCAGCCTGCAGGATCCGACGATGATCGATGGCATCTATACGACCAATTACTATTCTTATGGTCGTACCGAAAAGCCATCGCTCCAGTGTCATGGTGATCGGTGGCCGCCGCGAGTGAGCCAAGTCTACCGGCTGGATATCTATTATCCGCCGGGAAGACCACCTTGTCTTGCGTTCGACCACGGTGAGGTTACCCTGTGTCTAGATCGTGAGCCAATACCGAATACCAAAATGGTCTGGAATGTGCCGGCATCACGGAATTACTTCTGGGGAAACGACAAATACGGCATAGCTTTGGTTGACGGCGTTATCCAACCGGATCGCGTCGATCTCCTAGTCAAGTTCGTAGTGCCACCGTCGCCACTATTTGGTACCTCCGATCAGTGCTGGTACGAATACCGGATCGAGGGGGCAAAGAGGTTGTTTTTCGCGGGCGAGGCAGACAACCTCTACCGCGTAGAGACCAAAATGTGGGATCAGTGTAACACTTGGCCCACGGGAGCGCCCGCGCGGGTTACCTACGAGGAAGAACTCGACATAGTGGTGAACGCAGACCACGATGAACTAAAAATTCTCAACCGTTTCGGTATCCTTAACAACTTCCCGCTCTTCTCGGGTAACACCTTCTCTAAAACAGAGACGGCGGTAACCGAAGATGGCGACAAAATCACCTGGCTCTACAATGGAGCCTTCACGCCGCCATTTTTTTGGGAGACCGTTGAGGGTGTTTATCCCAATGGCTGTCTGACGCATACAGAGACCAGCGGCCGCGCCCGCTTCTCCCACTAGCCAATCAGCTATTTTCCCCCGGATAGATTCGTCTATTCGGGGGTTTTACTTTTTGTCGGCTTTAAAATTATGGATGTATGTGGTATGCTTATCTAAAGTCCCTACTACCTAAGATATGTGTTTTTCTTCTTCGGCAAGTTTTATCACGAGCGGTGGGCTGGCGGCCATTGGGATGGTTTCGTTGAAAAAAGCAATAAAATTCCGCCATAGCCAGCCGCTAAGTGGGGCAAGCGTTATCCCGACTAAGTCGGGACAAAAAATTCTCGCTGTTATCCCGCTTCTATTCGCAATTCAGCAGGCATTTGAAGGCGTTCAGTGGCTAGCCGCGCGTCCTGGCGCCGTCAGCGTCGCGGCCGGGTATGGCTTCCTATTTTTCGCGTTGTTGGTGTGGCCAACCTATGTGCCGATCACAGTTTTTGCGCTGGATGAAAAAAAACGAAAGATATTAAAATGGTTTGTCGGCTTGGGAATAGCGCTGACAGTTTTTTTCCTGGCCGTACTTTTGGCGCGGCCAATCGCGGTACGCGTGGTAAACCACAGCATTGATTATCAAATCAACGTACCATTTGAAACCGCGGCGATTGTCGCTTATTCCATTATCGTATTCGGGACGCCGATTTTGTCCAGCAAACGCGCTGTTCGCTGGTTTGGCGTCGCCATCATTTTTTCCGCGCTGATTGCCGCGATATTTTTTTTCGAAACCTTTATATCTGTTTGGTGCCTATTCGCCGCGCTTCTAAGCTCGCTCATTTATTTCTATTTAAAATATCAACGGTGATAGTTTTTTATTATTCAAAATATGCCTGAATCTTTTATTTATAAATTTTCGTTTGACGGATTAATTTCTCCTGGCGTGGTTTTAATGTAAAAAAATATTACCATGTGCTATCATAGAAGACATGCTAGAGAGTCAACGCCAAAACAAACAGCTGCTTAAAGACATCAAGGCTGAATACCAGCTCTTCCTTTTAGAATTTTCTCGTTTACAAAAAGAACAAAACAATCTCCTCGCCGAGTATCGCAAACGCTTGGAGGAACTCAAAATAAAATTACTCAAAGAAAAAATAAGCGCCATTTAATATGCCTGAACTCGGTCAACCAAGACAACCGCCAAAACATGAATTATACCCGCCGCCATTTCCCAAGGAAAAACAGCCGACCCCCGAGGACGAGGTAATTTACGATGCCACGGCCGAAGCCGAAATGGAGGCGTCCGCTGACCAATTTGCGGTCGAAAAAATTGGGGAGATGGAGGACTTAACCGATCAGCTGGTGGAAGAGGGAGAGGGCGGAGTGAAAAAAATCAGCCAGGATGTTGGGCTTCCCCCGGAAAAAACCGACGAAGTGCAAAAAGAAATGGGCCTGTGGGATAAAATGAAAGGATTCTGGGACAAGGTTCGCGGCCGCGGTTCGGAGGCCGCTAAAAAAATGAACGAGTTGGCTTCGGCGGAAGCCGAACTAGCAGAAGAGAGAGAAACATCCCCGTTTGCTCCGGGAGAAATTTTTGATCCGGCAGCGGAGCTAAAAAAAGTACGCCAGGCCAAAGGCGAGGCTCGGGCGGAAGCGCTCCGAGAGTTTAAAGTGAAGCTGGTGGAACAGAGAAAGGGCTTGGCGAAAATGCAGGAAGAGATTGTTGGCAAGATCCGTGAAAATCCCGGGATGCCCATTGAAAATTTTAATCAAACGGTTGCCGAGTTCGCCCAAAAATATGGTTTCAACGAGGAACAAAAGAAGAGTGCGGAGACTGTCTTCCAAGCCTACCAAGAAAAACATAATTTGGTGCGCAAGATGAGGCAGGATCTTCCCAAAGATCAAGATCTCTTCCGGGTAATGTTCGGTCGCGACCCCAAAGGAAAAGTTAAGGTGGTGGAAGGGCCAATGACACTTTATTTTCGATGTTCTAATCCGGAAGATTACGCAATGATTGTCAATCAGACTTTTCTTGAAGGAAGAGAGCCTACGCCGCTTGAACTAGCTGCCGCCAATGCTAGTGGTGGCGGCAGCATTGAGGGCTCATTGATAATCGGACTAGAAGGAACAATTATTGCCCAAAATGCCAGTCTAAAAAACGCCGACGGTTCTGCTCAAACGACCCTGCGACACGAGGAACAGCACCAGTTTAAGCGCTTATTTGGTGAAAAACCATCCAAACCCATGAGTTTTAACGAAGTTCTGGTTGCCAAAGACGGTCCGGAAAAAGAGCAGATATTGCGTCGGTTTCTCGAGGGCGAACGTCAAAAGCGGGATGAAAATTTTAAAGACGAAATCTTAGCCTACTTTAAAGAAGGGAGGTCGCCAGAAGAAATTTTTAGCCACTTGACGCAGAGCAGAGAAAGCGGTGGGGTCTATGATGATTTTGCCGACGCCAAGGGTGCGGCTCAAAAACTTATTCCTAAGTTGGGCGAAAAATACCGAACCACCGTGGAAAACCTGGCCGATGATATTTTTGTAAAAGAACATCGTCAATTTATCCAAGACGGTATTGATGCTTTTACCACTCTCCAAAAAAATGGTTTTTCGCAGGAAGAAACTATTGCCGTACTTCTCCAAGAACCGCTTTCTCGCTGGAAACGCGTGGCCAAGCTACTTACCGAAACCAAGGCAATTCCGGCCA
>CAZMYO010000020.1:0-2459 GCA_964570525.1 uncultured Gammaproteobacteria bacterium
AAAGCGCCTCACTGCTAACGAGGTAGCCTGTAAAAGGGCTCGCGGGGTTCTCCCGCCACTGAATTTCAAATACAATGGGAGGCGGGATCCCGCCATCGGCGGGAGAATCCCCCATCCTTAAAAAAGTAATTTAAGCTAGAGTGCGGAGAGGTGGCTGAGTTGGTCGAAAGCGCCTCACTGCTAACGAGGTAGCCTCTAAAAAGGGCTCGCGGGTTCGAATCCCGCCCTCTCCGCACTCTGTCTTAGGATTACAAAGCTCCAAAACGGTGGGGTCGCAAAATTCCAAATGAGTGCGGAGAGGTGCCGGAGTGGTCTATCGGGACAGTCTTGAAAACTGTTGTGGTGCAAGCCACCGTGAGTTCGAATCTCACCCTCTCCGCACTCCTAAGGAGTCTTGTCCGCCTCCATTTTTAAAAGTTATGGCGGATCCGCCTTGGGCGGAAAAACCGGAACGGATGAAAGTTCGTCGCGAGTTCGAATCTCGCCCCCACCGTTTTGGGTCTTAAGAGTTCTCCCGCCATCGGCGGAAGAATCCCTGCCCCGTGTTCATCACGGGGTCGCCCTCTCCGCACTGGTTGTGCTATACTATTAAGGGAGTGGTAAAAGGTCGTTTCGTTCTTTATCTACTTTATTTATTGGCTATTTTTAATTTTTTTATGAAAAATCTTCATTTTATCACCTTCCTGCTTATGGTCGTCGGCGGCCTTAATTGGCTCTTGGTCGGTCTCGGAGGTTGGGATGTCGTAGCCATGCTTTTTGGTGCTGGCACGGTAGTTTCTCGCGTGGTCTACGTTTTAGTCGGTCTCTCGGCGCTCTATGAATTGCTCAAACATAAGAGTTGTTGTAAGGCTTGTGTCCCGGGTGGCGGTGCCATGTAAATTTCTCTAACAATATTCTATCCTTTAGCCAGGACTAGGCCGATTATTTTTTTAGCGCCGGCAGTTTTTAGTACACGGGCAGCTTCATTGAGTGTCGCGCCGGTGGTATAAAGATCATCAACCAAGATGATGATTTCGTCTTTGACGAGTTCTGGTTTTAAACAGGAAAAAGTGCCGCGTACATTGCGAGCACGCTCAAGGCTGGAAAGCTTACTCTGACGAAATGACCAGCGGCGACGGAGTATCCCTCCTCTTAATCTAAGAGAGGGAATTTTTATCGCCGACCTTGCCAAAAGTTCACTCTGATTAAATCCGCGTTCTTGAAAGCGCCACCAACTAAGGGGTAGAGGTATGAGGGTAAAGGTTTTAGGTAAATAGGTTGTGAGAGGTGAGAGTATTGATCCTAGTTCGTTGGCGAGCGAAGTGATGCCTTCAAACTTAAAAGCAGTTAAAAGTTCTGGCAGAATTGGTTGATCATAGGGTGCGGCAATGTACAGTCCGTCAAGCGATGTGTCAGCCAGGCACCAGCCGCAAACCCGGCCGGGTGTGCTGGGATAATCGCAGACCGGGCAGGAGTTGTAAAAGATTTCAATTTTTTTAAGACAACTTTGACAACAATAACTGGGTCCGTCATTAAGACAGCCCAGGCAGTACGGTGGAAATAGAAAACGAAAAAATCCCCCCAACATATTTTTAAGCGTTTAGCGATTAGCGTTTAGGGTTGTCTCTCCATAGTCCGCAACTGTTTGATTCTTTCCTCAATCGGCGGATGAGTAGAGAAGAGGCTAGACAATTTTTTGCCGGCAGAGAAAGGGTTGGCAATATAGAGTGAGGCGGTGGCGTGATTAGCGGTCGCGAGCGGCGGGGCTGGGGTGTGAGCGATTTTTTCTAAAGCGCGCGCCAGGCCTTCGGGATAGCGGGTTAAGAGCGCGCCAGAGGCATCAGCTAAAAATTCTCGTTTGCGCGAAACCGCCAGTTTGATAAGTTCAGCAATTAGTGGAGACAGAATGGCCAAGACGACGCCAATAAGCAAGAGAATATTTCCTCCACCACCGCGTCGATCGCCGCCTCGCCGACCGCCGAAAAACAGCGAATGCCGGAACCAATAGGCGAGTAGACTAATCGAGCCGACCAAAACCGCCACTAACGTCATAAAGCGCACGTCGTAATTTTTAATATGGGAAAGTTCGTGGGCAATGACCCCTTCCAATTCTTCATTTTCTAAACGATCAATCAAGCCTTGGGTGACAGCAATCGAGGCGTGCGTCGGATCACGGCCGGTGGCAAAAGCGTTTAGGGCGGCGTCGGGGATCAGATAAATTTTGGGGAGCGGCAGGCCCGCGGTAATACAGAGATTTTCTACCATACGACATAGGTAGGGGTTTTGTTCTTTGACAATGGGCCGCGCTCCAGCAATCCCTAGAGCAATTTTGTCGCCGGCAAAATAACCAATGAGCGTGGAGAAAAAGGAGACCGCCACCGCAACCAGTATGCCTACTCCCTGACCGTCATAATATTGATCAAGCGTCCAACCCAACAGCAAAATAATGGCGATGAAGATCGTGACTAAGAGAACGCTTT
>CAZMYO010000021.1:0-4016 GCA_964570525.1 uncultured Gammaproteobacteria bacterium
TTACTCAACACAAAATACTTGCTCGCCAAATCAAAATCATTTTTCTCCACCGCCACAATGAATAGTTCCAGCGTTTCCTTCGGAGTCTTCCCGCCATACGTATCTTCTCGATACGGCTTCTCCTCCAAAGCCTGGAGCCGATCAGTCTCGCGATCAAATTTCCAATCGGCATACTTTTTCATTCCAACCAAAAATAAAACCAATACGACCACCACCCCCACGACTATTAACATAATCTTAACGATCTTTTTGATTAGCGACGGCTTCGTTTGAATTGGCATACGGTTTAAATCTTAAATATAAGCACTCCCACGGCACTTGAACTTGGGCTATATTATCCCATCGAGTACAAACCAGTGTCAAACAGGGAACTGTGGATAATGGAAGAAAGAAAAAATCTTCTAGTGACTTCTCTGATATATTTCCTCTACATCCACCAATTCGGGAAGTTGTTTTAAAATAGAAATAATATCACTGATGGTTTTACCGGGATGAAGTGCCGCGATTCGACCAGCGTGATCGGTCACCGCCACAAGCGACGACTGTCCGCTTTTAACTTCTGCTGGTTCAAGCCCAAAAAGCCTGGCTGTTTCTGCCTTCCCATCGCTCGAAAACCAACCGCCTAGTTCAGCAATGTCGCTGCAAACCGTACACCCACTGCACTCGCAGTCGTCGGTCCAAGCGCATTCATGAAATGCGCAATAATCACCCTTTTCCTGGAACATCTCCTTTTGCATGGAAAAAACGTAAAACTTTTTCCCGGTGGGTATATACTTGTAGGGGAGATTAGAAAAATTTCTACTATGATAACCTGTTGGATCTCCAGATTTTACTGGCGACATAGCGCCAACTCGTAATGGACCAAATTCTTCTACACCGGGAAGTAAATTAAAATCAGCTAACGTTGGATGGAGCTTAAGAATAGGAATGAGGTCAATTATATCTCGATAAGGATAAATTCCCACAATCTTAGCCTTCTGATTACCGATTATGACGATTGATTTTATCTGATCCATTTGTTCAGAATCCAAATCAAAACTTTCCTGAATCGCCTGCGCACCCTTTTCCATTTCCAGCCATCCGCCCATCGTTTTTACATACGCCCCGGGAGAACCGCATTCTTCCAAAATACACCACAAATCTGGTTGGGCTATATTAACATAGAATTTTGCTGGGGGTATGGTTTTGTAGGGAGCAAAGGTCGCCTTCTCCTCTTTTTAAAAAGGAGGAGATTGAGAGGAGGTCTCGCCAACACCTCTTAGGGGCAGTGTTGTATTGTCTATCAAACTACTGCTACCCTCGGACAGAATGGCCGTTCCGATCACTACAACAATTGCGAATATGATAAGGATAATTTTGTATAGTTGATTCACTAGTGGTCAATTAATAATCCCATAGCTTAGCCTGAATTCGGCCGCTCTCCTCCAGAATTGGTACGGGAAACTCGGAAATTCGCTCAGCTAAGCCAATTTTATCAAACAACGAAAGGCTCAAAATTTGTAAAATGTCGTAATTACTCCTGTCTATGCGTAATTGCTTTTTTACGATGGCGACCATGAGGTAGGCACACAGGGCGATGCAGATCTGCGTCTTGACCGCATTCTCGGAACGTCCCCAGAAAGATTTAATGCAGAGGTGCTGTTTGATCCATTTGAAAAATAATTCGATCTGCCAGCGGGCTTTGTACAATGCAGCAATCGTAAGAGCGTCAAGATCAAAATTGTTCGTTAAAAATACATAGTACCGATTGGTCACCACATCATAGTAGCGAATACGTCGCAGCTTCTCTGGATAATTCTTTTTCGCCTGGTAGCCGGAGAGCAGAATCGATTGGTCGCTCCGTACGCCGGTTGTCTCGTCCGAAGGATGAGACCGCTGGCGTCGGTACGACGTGTTGTCCTTGGCCCGGGTGATGAACCAGGCTTTAGCGTTGTGGATGACATGGAGCCTGGCGAAGTCGATGTAGCCTCGATCCATGACGTAATACGCGCCAGCTTCAAATATGATCCTATCCAGGAAAAATATATCATGCTCCCGACCGCTCGAAAAGTCAAAGAAAGACGGGATATTTCCGACGAGCGAGAGCTCGAGGTTCAATTTAATCGCCGCTCTTTTTTTCACTAGCCGCGCCCAGGGAAACAACGACAAGGCCAACTCGATCGTCGTCGAGTCGATCAGATACACAGCGCCATCCAAATCGAGCTTGGTCGGTGCGTCTCCGGCATACAACGCTGAGGCTTGCTTAATCAAAATATGAGCGAGATCGCGGTAGATGCACCAGTCACGTTGTTCGTTGGCGTACTGAATGGTGATCCGTGAAAGTGACGAACGAAATCCCAGATGGTATAATTTTTCCCGTTGAGATGTGAGGCAGATGACGATACTCCGCAAACTTTCCCGGAGTGCGAGTTGGCCATAGGCCATGACCATAAATTGCTCCCAGCAAGAAAAATTCTTTACCCGGTAATCACCCTGGTATCTGGCCACACACTGATTAAATTGGTAACGAACAACCACATCCGTAATCTGAGAAAAAATATATTTTCCTTGGTACATAGTGTGAGATAGTGGAAATTAAAAATCCATTATCTCACAGCGTGCTTTGGCTCAAATTTGGCAAAACTTTTTTTGGCTAACATTAGGCAAAGAAATTTTACTAAAATTCAAGACGAAAAATATATTTTTCTCAGATTATGGCTTACATTAGGATAAATAACGACATTGATAAAAAATTAATTGACCACTAGTGATAGTTGATTCATAGTAGATTTTCAATCTTACGATTAAAACCCCTAAATGAACCGTGCTCGCGGATTTCCCGCACACGGCTCTGCAATAAATAATGTTCACCAAGTATTGTAGAAAGCATAGGACAGTTGAGGTTTAGGCCACGGGTGAGCCTTTAGATATTTCCCGAATGTTTCCCAGTTCCAGCTGGCCTTTTGACTGCGTCGATTTGTCCATTTGTAGGCCAGTTGCACGGTGCTACGGTAATAGTTGTTAATTCCCTTGGAGTTGCCACTGACGCCATAGTAGTTGTAATGTCCTTGCAACTTGAGGGCGAGTAGTTTCCAGATGTCGGGCAGAGGCAGTTTGCTTCTGACGGTTTTGAGCCAGTGATTGAGGTTCTTTAGGCTGGCGGCATACTTTTTCCGGCTGGTCTTCACCTTGATGGCGAATCGTCCGTCTCTGGTTTTACCGCAGTAGTGGGTAAATCCTAAGAAATCAAAAGTCTGTGGTTTGCCTCCCCCTCGTTTGTTGCTGTTGTCCTCGGCGAACCGACCGAATTCTATCAGACGAGTTTTGTCTTCGGCGAGTGCTAGCCCAAACTGGGCAAATCTTTCCCGAACATCTTTCAGTATCTTCTCGGCATCCTGCCTGGTTTGGACTCCGACAATCCAATCATCAGCGTATCTGACTAACTGACTGTATCCAGCCAATTTTTTCTTGGCTATGCCTTCAAACCATAAGTCCAACACGTAGTGCAGATAGATGTTGGCGAGAATCGGACTGATGATGCCACCTTGCGGAGTGCCTTGAGTTACCGCTGAGGCTTTTCCCTCGGTCATTACTTCGGCTTTGAGAAATTTCCTGATTAGGGAGAGAAAATTAGGGTCGGAGATTCTTTGTTCGAGGCATTTCATGAGCCAGTCGTGATTGACATTATCAAAGAACCCGGTGATGTCCGCGTCGATAATCCAGTTGACCTTTTGACCCATTACCAGGTGATTGACGGCGGTTAGGGCTTGGTGAGCATTGCGATTGGGTCGGAAGCCATAGGATAGATTAAGGAATAGCGGTTCAAACAATGGCTCGATAATTTTAGCTACTGCCAGTTGCAGGGCTCGGTCTGTAACGGTTGGTATGGTGTAACTCTCCACCGTCCGTTTATCCACACCCGAGGCCTTGTGGGAAGATAGTTCGGAAAAACATTCCTGTAGGTATTCAGCGTTAAGCAGGTGCATCAATGAGGTAAACTTAAGTTTAGGTTGTTCCTGTGCTTTCTTGGCTATGAG
>CAZMYO010000022.1:0-17057 GCA_964570525.1 uncultured Gammaproteobacteria bacterium
CCAACCCCCCGGCAAACGTTGATTTAAATGGAGACGGCAAAGTAAACTTAGTTGATTTTAGTATCATGGCGTATTATTGGACAGGCTAACCAGGTTAGCCATACACGAAACTACACGAATATGAACACTAAAGTAAACGAATGAATATGGACACTAAAAAACACGAAAATTTGTTATATAAGGAGCTTTCCTATCAAATACAAGGAGCAGCTTTTGAGGTACGCAAAAATTTTGGGTCAGGCCTCAAAGAAAGTATTTATCAGAATGCTTTGGCCGAAGAGTTCAGATCAAGAAATTTGCGATTTGAGAAAGAGAAGTCTATTCAAATATTTTCTCCCAAAACAGGCAAGTTTCTTGGTTCCTATCGTCCAGATTTTATTGTTGATGGAAAAATTTTGGTTGAGCTGAAAGCAGTAGAAAAAATTCCAAAGCTGTTTCTTGACCAGCTCTATTCTTATTTAAGAAATAGCGAGTATGAGCTGGGTTATTTCATAAATTTTGCCTCTCCTAAACTCTATGTTAAAAGAGTAATTTTTACGAATGACAGAAAGCCATTTATTAAAAATACACAAAAAGACACGAATATGATACGAATAGTCACTAAATTTTCGTGTTTATTAGTGTGTTTATTCGTATTTTTTAGTGTCTCTTCTGCGAGGGCGGCGGAGTTGTTTTTTGATAACAATAATAAAGTTTTAGGAATAGACCAAACATTCAAAGTCGATTTTTTGCTTAATACCGAGAAAGAAACGGTCAACGCTGTTGACGGCACCCTTCTGTTTCCCGCCGATCTGGTTGAGGTGAAAGAAATTCGCGATGGGAATTCTATTATTAATTTGTGGGTAGAGCGGCCAAAATTAGTGGCAGGAAAAATAGTATTCTCGGGCATTACCCCTGGCGGCTATCGAGGCGATCGAGGACAACTTTTCTCTGTTATTTTCCACACACTCAAGACCGGAGATGGTTTGTTTGATTTTTCTCAAATTCACGTTCTCCTTAACGATGGGCAAGGAACCGAGGTAAAAACTACTATTACTCCGATGAAAATATCGGTGTCAACCAAATCTACCAGCCCCCCAACATCCTATGATATCGTTGATGCTGACCCTCCCGAGGCTTTTACACTTTCGCTCGGTCGGGAAAAAAGTATTGAGAACAACAAATGGTTTGTAGTTTTTGCCACCCAAGACAAGGGGGTTGGTATTGACCACTATGAAATTCAGGAAGCGTTTCGTAGCCAGCCCGATGATGGCAAGTGGCTTTCGGCAACTAGTCCGTTTATCTTAAAAGATCAGGGCTTGGGGAGTTATATCTTTGTTAAAGCGATTGATAAAAAGGGCAACCAGCGAGTAGCCATACTCGCTCCGACTTCTTTCTTTGGTAGGTATAAAAAATATCTCATTTGGAGTATACTACTAGTAGGGTTTAGTTTAATAATTGGGGGATTATGGAAAAAAAGGAGAGGCAAACATTTGTAGATGGGGTGGTTTTCGCTAAGAGACCCTATTTGCGATTGCAGCGTTTTTCTATATTTTTATTTTTCGGTTTATTTTTAGCGCTCGGCGGGCTATATTCCGAAACGGCCCAAGCGGCCACATTGTATTTCTCTCCAAATTCAGGCGCACACTCAATCGGCCAAAGTTTTTCGGTGGGGGTGTATGTATCAAGCAAAGAACAGGCCGCCAACGCAGTCCAAGGAACAGTATCCTATCCGGCGGACAAGCTTCAACTCACCTCCCTTTCCAAAGGAGGCTCAATAATAAGTTTGTGGGTTCAGGAGCCAACCTTTGGCGCGGGAAGCGCTAATTTTGAGGGGGTAGTACTCAATCCGGGGTTCACCGGAAACGGTAAGATTGTTACTCTTAATTTTAAGGTGAAGGCCGCCGGTGAAGCCCAACTTACTTTTTCTTCTGGTTCAGTTCTTGCTAATGATGGTCAAGGAACCAATATACTCTCCGGTTTGGGAAACGCTTCGTTTATTTTAAGGAGCGTAAGCGAGCCCACGCTCACCGCGCCAGAATCCACCAGCCCGGTGGAGCGAGCCGGAACACCAGTAGCGCCAAAGGTGTCTTCGCCCACGCATCCCGACCCGACGAAATGGTATAGTAATTCCGCCCCTCAATTTGAGTGGTCGCTTCCGAATAATGTTACCGGGGCCAGTTTTCTAATTAGTAAAGATTCAAATTCTAACCCCGGCACCTACTCGGATGGTTTAGTAAGCACTCACACTTATCAAGCGGTTGATGATGGAATTTGGTACTTCCACCTGCGTCTGCGCAACGCTCAAGGCTGGGGATCAATTACGCATTTTCGTTTTCAGGTGGATACCGAGCCGCCCCGGCCATTTGACATTCAATTCTCCCAGGGAGCAGAAACAGAAAATCCCCAGCCAGAAGTTTCGTTTTATACCACCGATGAACTTTCGGGTGTAGATTACTATCGAATTAGAGTTGGCGATGGTAATCCCATTGATCTCGATGCCTCTAAGGTGGTAAAAGGCAAGCCATATGTTTTACCAGCGCAAGAAGCCGGCAAACACACTCTTTACATTCGGGTTTTTGATAAGGCTGGTAATATAAAGACTGCGGTGGCAGAATTTGCCGTAACTGCTTTGGCGCCACCACAAATCACAGAATATCCTAATGAGTTGCGTGAACGGGATATCTTAGCCGCGAAGGGAAAAACTTTCCCGGAATCAGAAGTTACCATATGGTTACAGTTGGAACGCGAGGATCCTAAGCAGCAAACAGTTAGAAGCGACACCCACGGAAATTTTAAATTTATTGCTGATGAGCGCGTGAAAGAAGGTGTTTACAAATTGTGGGCGGAGGTAGTGGATAAGCGGGGGGCACGGAGTTTACCAAGCGAAAAGATTGTTATTCCAGTGAAGCGCTCGCCGCTCTTGGACATCGGCTATAAAACAGTTAGCCTGCTCGCCATTATTATTCAATTCTTTGCTTTGATAATATTCATCATCCTTTTAATATGGTACACCTGGCATCGGATTAGGGCTTTGCGCCAAAGGATTGGTCGGGAGATTAAGGATGTGGAAATCGGAGTACATCAGGCTTTCGATATTTTACGCGAAGATGTGCGTAAACATTTGAAATTATTGGAGAAAGTAAAGTCAAAGCGGGAGTTAACTGTGGAAGAAGAAAAAATTATCAGGCAACTAAGGAGAGATTTGGATATCACGGAAAAAATGGTTAATAAAAAGATTGAAAAGATCGAGGAAGACATAAAATAACGCAAATTAAAAAATCGTCCCGACGTAACATCGGGACGATTGGTTAGATTTGGAAGGGGCGGGGACATGAGCGATAGCATGTATCACTAGGTCCTCGCTGGCCTGCCTGCAATGCCAGCAATCTGGCTTGCGTGGCGAGTGGGTAGGTGCGTTGGCTAGGTTAGCCTAGTTGGACATTTGGCGGCGGTGGTCGAAGCGGACGGCGCCAAACTTGGTCGGCAACGGGATGAGCTCGGACAAACCACCACCGACTTCTCCGTAGTGCCCGCATTCGGCCCAGAAAGCGTGAAGATTCTCTTCTTCGAGCTTACTTCGCTTCTCTTCCTCCAGGATGAGGATGTGCGAGGCGCTGCCGTAGGGAAAGTTCCATCCTCGCCCGGACAATCCCTCGTTCGCCGAGTAGTCGGTGGCGTCCCGGTGTGTGCGAAAACCACCATTTCGACGATCTGTGCGCTTCAGTTTCATGAGAACAGCCTCCTGTTGGTTGGCCTGCCGATGAACTTCTTTTCAGCACAAGAGTAAAGGATACACTATCCTTTATTTTTTGTCAAACCCCGTGTACACCCGTGTACAAAAGCGCTATGGTGACGCGGTTAAGAGGGGCTAAAAGTAAGAAAAAATTCATTTACAATTTGTTCTACTTCCCCGGGGTTTTTTGCGGCCATGAGTTTGATGCGAAGTTCTTTGGCGCCAGCAAAGCCGTTTACATAGGCTTTGTAGTGTTTTTTCATAATATCAAAACTCTTTTTATCTCCCAGAAGTTCTTTAAACAAATAGGTGTGCTCAACCATAACTTTTAATTTTTCCTCGGTAGAGGGGAACTTACGAGCGAACAGCCAAGGATTGCCAAAAATTCCTCGGCCAATCATAATTCCGTCGGCTCCAGTTTGCTCCACTTTTTTTTCGGCGTCAGCCATGTCTTTCACATCGCCGTTTCCCAGAATCAATGTTTTCGTTGGCGAGTTGTCGTAGCGATCGCGCAGTTCCACCGCGCGGGCGATTTCTTCCCAGTGCGCCGGCACCGAAGACATTTCTTTGCGCGTGCGCGCGTGAATCGTGATGGCGGCGAGCTGTGTTTCCAATAATGCGGGGAGCCACTCGTTGAGTTCATTTTTATGGTAGCCAGTTCTGGTTTTTACCGAGACAGGAAGATTGCCGGCACCTTTTTGAGTGGCGCGGATACATTCTTGAGCCAGTTTTGGATTTCTTATCATCGCCGCTCCGGAACCTTGTTTTTCCACATTTCTATCCGGGCAGCCCATGTTAATATCTATGCCGTCAAAGCCAAGTTCTTGGATAAGGAGGGCGGTTTTATAAAAGTTTTCCGGTTTGGAACCGAAAATTTGGGCTACTATGGGGCGCTCGCTTTCGCTATAGGCGAGATCAATCATAACCGCTTCCTTACCGGGAGAGTTGAGCCCATCACAAGATACAAACTCCGTCCACATAATATCGGGCTTGCCATATTTGGCGATAATCCGGCGAAAGGCGGCGTCGGTAACATTAGCCATCGGGGCGAGGCAGAAAATTGGCTTCGGTAAATTTTTCCAAAATCCGGAAATCATACAAAAGGTAGGAATTCCCGACGCGAGTCGGGATCCTCGATTTTGTTGATTCATTTCGTTCATACAAAATCGGGACAATATAGCATAAACTGAAAAAAGTCTTTTGTCAATGTTTCTGATAGTTACTTGACAGCGGCCGTTTTTAGTGTTAAACTATAAATGACTTAAAGGTTAACTTTAAAATTATAAGCGAAGCTTGTCCCGATCCCGAAGGATCGAGGATCCCGACTCGCCGTCGGGAAAAGTCAGGCCTCGCAAGAAAGAAAATAAATTTTCTTTCTTAACTCATCCTTAGAAATTATGGAACAGCCGGAAACCATAGTGGGAGTCAGGGATTTACGCAAAAATTTAGAAAGTTATATTTCTCAAATAGCCCAAGGGCGGAGTTTTATTGTAGTTAAGAGATCCAAACCAGTCTTCATCATTACCCCGATTGGCGCCGGCGATGATACCTGGGAAGAGATTGTTGATTTTACTAAAATTAAAAAAGGCGGTGTAAAAATAGAAGAAATTTTATCCCGAATGTAATTGTATGGTGGATAGAATTCAAAAAGCTCTTAATAAATTTTCTGAAAAAGAAAGGGAGCTGGTTAAGGATTTGTTATATAAAATAAAAAACAACAAACTAGACAATGTAGATATTAAAAAATTAAAAGGCCGCGATGATATTTATCGAGTTAGAAAGGGAAAAATCAGAATAATCTTTAGAATACATACAGAGGAAACATATTTGTTGGCAATAGAAAGACGGAGCGATAGAACACATGCTTAAAAAAATAGAAGCCCCCGCTGAATTAGCGGGGGCGTTTGTTTTACGCTTTCTGGCGTTGCCAGGCAATGTAACAGGAAAAGAGCGCAAATAAAGAGCCGATAGACGAGACGGCAAAGATCCTGGCGGGCCCCATGAGGCTTGGATGAGACCAGTTCGTCGTTCAGGCGTTCTCCTTTTTGCGTTGTAGTTTGGGTGTGACCGAACCATTGAGTTCACTTGTCATATACGGCTTACAAAGAGCGAATATGCGGGAAAATTGAACCCGCTGCTGTTTCGCAATCTTGGCCGCTGCATCGAGCATTTTCGCCAGCTGCCTTCGGCCCCGCTTGCGGTCCCCATCGGCTTGTCTCCGTAATTCAGTAACACAATGCTGGAAGAACTCCTCCACTTTGTCGTAGCGCAGACGAAGAACTGCTTCAGCGAGCTCGCGCAGAGAACCATCATAACCGGCAACCTGTACGGTATGCTTATTTGCATTTGCGGCCGACACCTTTTCCCAGAAAAAGTACGAGGGATCAGATTTGCCAAAATCATTTTCTTGCTTGGCGCACTTGGCGCAAAACGAATGGTCCCCGACGAATTGGGTGCGGCGAACCCACGTCGCAGGTTTTTCGCACACGCAGTAAAGATTTTTTTGCTTTGGCGGCATCGTGTTTCTCCTCTCAAGATAAGATAGTTTAGGTTAAAAGGATTTTTTTGTCAAAATATATGCGGCTTAATTTGACTGGATTTTAGTAAACGGTAGAATACCTTTTATCCACAATTTTGAAGAAGTTGCCTCTGCTTCAAGATAGTGTCGTAATTGTTTTTTAAGATATGTTCTGCCCGAACCGCCTTTCAAAAAACGCTCTCTGCCCAGAGCGTCTTGTTTATTTGCGTAACATTCAAAATAAATTAATTTCCAACCGTTTTTTATGGAAGTCGTTCGGCAACCATTTCCACTTTGATGCTCAATAATTCTATGTTTTAAACGTGTTGTATATCCAATATACCAACTTTTGTCGGTTCGGTTTGCGAGCAGATAAACAAAGTACATAAGTATAACGTTGTGGTTGCCGCGCAAAACTCACTTCGTTCGCGCGCGGCCCACGCAAAATTTTTTAAAACAAAAGCCGTTGTGCTAACAACAGCTTATCATATTTCGGCCTGCCACGCGATGAGCGTAGCGAATTTTGCGTGGTTCCGAGACTAGGATTCGAACCTAGATAACGAGATTCAGAGTCTCGTGTCCTACCATTAGACGATCTCGGAGTTATTAAGATTTTGCAGCCACCTTCTTTGCGGTGAAGATAACCACCGGCTCTCCGTCGGCCTTTTTTGTCTGATGGTTAAAATCATGCAAAGTGTCCATGATTGTAGCATAGGAGTAGCGAAAGTCAAGGCCGCTCTTATCGTTGCCTGGGTCGTTGACGATGAATTCTTGTTTATCATCGTCATATCCCTTGATGACCATTGTGTGGTAGGAAGAGCCGCTGCGACGAAACGGAATAAGCGGATTCTTGAGTCCAAAACCGTAATGGAGAGAAATAACCGGATGGCCTTCCTCAAGCTCATGTTTGATATCTTCAAGCGTCGGCCGGCGTTTAACGACGGCAGTAAAGCGCGTGGTTTCATTCACGATGCGCGCTATTTCGGCGGCGTTGGCATCGGCATTGTAACCAAAATGTTTATCCTCCCACAGAAAAATCGGCTGCATTAGAGTGACAGCGCGCTCTCGTGTTAGGCGCGGCGTGCTAGTGCCGCGATAGAATTGATCTATCATGGTAATAACCGCTTCTTCGCAGGCATTGTTCCAGGGCTTTATCCATTTTCCCAAAGGTATTTCGGAGGTAAAGGGCACGGAGAGGAAAATTTTTTTGTTCACGATTGTCGTAGTCGAGGTAGCTACCGAAGGCAGAATGAGAGCAATAAAAAAAGAAAGGATAGCTTTCATACGCAAATTTAGTTAACCACTTCCCCGCCAAATTCCATAGCTAAACCGGAAAGATCGGTGGCTGGAGCAGCATGAACTTCTTCCGCCGCCACTTCGCAGACAAGATGAATTTTTTCCGAGAAAAATGATTCGAGAAAACCCTCAATAATTTTTTTATTCTTGTGTTCTTCCATCTTTTCTTTATGAATTGAGTAGGGAATAGTAACACGCAGATTGTTGCCGTTGAGATCTTTTACGGCGCACATCTTTAGAATGAACGTGAGCGACGGGGCGGTGGCGGAAATTTTTTCAACGATTTCATTCCACCTGTCTTTAATTTGCGCGAGTGTCGTGGTGACAGGTTCTTCTTTGGTAATGTGGGCCAAGGCGCTCTTGATAGAATCGGTAAGGCGGTGCGCCGCGGTTTTGCCCGGTTCTTCCGGAGCAGGAGGCTGTCGTTGTTCTTGTTGGTTTTGAGATGTTTGCGCGGCTACACTTTTGGGAATAGTTACCGGTGGGGCAGAGGAAAATTCCACCACCAAAAGTTCGAGAGGCAGCTGGGGTAAGGGAGCGGTTTTAATCTCCAGACGACGCTTGAGTGAACGATCGATAAGTTCAATAAGTCGGGGCAGCGGCAAAGCGTCAAAAATCTTCTTTATTTTTTTAAGACTTTCTCCGCTGTAATCTTGTCCCGCCCTGGCCGGGCCGCCACCAGTTTTTATAATTAAGCCGGTGCGCAGAACCTCAATTATGTCATAGGCGAACTGATCCAGGTTTACACCGTCTTCAGTAAGCTTGTTTATCAGTTGGAGCGCGACGGCGCATTCGCCCGTAACCACGGAGTCGAGGAATGTGATGATTGTTTCCACGTTGGAGCTTGGCAGTATCATCTGGGCGTCTTCGGCAGTGATTTTTTTTCCGCCCAAGGCGGATCCGCCTTGGGCGGAAAGGGAGAATATTTGCCCGAGCAAACTCTCGGCGTCACGCAGACAGCCATCGCTTTTGTTAATGATGCGGCCAAGCACTTCTTTATCTACTTTTATTTTTTCTTCGTCCGCAATTTTTTTTAACCGCGCGAGCATTTCGTCGTAGCCGATTTTTTTGAAGTTAAAGCGTTGACAGCGCGAGACTACCGTGGCCGGCAATTTATGCGGTTCGGTGGTGGCTAAAATAAAAATAACATGGGCGGGCGGCTCTTCCAGGGTTTTTAGGAGGGCATTAAAGGAGCTAGCGGAGAGCATGTGCACCTCATCGATGATAAAAACTTTATAGCGGGATCTAGTCGGTTTGAACTGGGCGTTGGCGATGATATTTTCGCGCACGTGATCCACTTGCGTGTGGGAGGCGGCGTCAATTTCAATCACATCCACATTGCGGCCCGCGGTTATTTCTTGACAAGACGAACATTTTTCGCACGGCTCATATGAATCCGCCGGCCGATTAAAACAGTTAACCGCTTTAGCCAAGAGCCGCGCTAAAGTCGTTTTTCCCACGCCGCGGGGCCCGGAGAAAAGATAGGCCTGGGCCAGGCGGTCGTTCCTAATTTCGTTGGTGATGGTAGTAACGATAAATTCTTGTCCGACCAGGTCGGCGAAAGTTTGGGGGCGGTATTTGCGGTATAAGGTGGGCATAATAAGCAGATTAAGCAAAGTAGGCAGATTAAGCAAGCCGAGCAATTGGTTGCTTGCTCTGCTTAAAACTTACTCTGCTTATCTTGCTTTATAACGACGCTTCACTTAATTCGGCTTCACTTTCTTTAACGGCCACGCCGAGCTGGGCGCGTTCCGCGATCTCCGCTTCCACAATTTCGCGTGGCCGGCCGAATTTAAGGCGGGACAGTTCTTTAATAGCCGCGGCCAGTTCTTTGTTGCCGGGCTTGGGCGGATAGGTGAGCATATTAAACGGCTTGGCGGCGGTATTGTCAATAAGGAGTTTAATATAGGCGGTATACTGCTCTACGTTGATGAGGTCGTACGCGCCAAAAACCGGCGCGAATTCTTTTTGCAGCACCTCGGCGTCTTCCACGCCAATGCGAAAGGTAACGATGGTACCGGCGTTGCCGAGCACCGCGTCGCGGACCGTATTCTTACCCTTATTATCCACCAATTGATTCAAATATTGATGAGCGATAATAAGTTCCAGGCGATATTTACGGGCTTCGGAAAGAATAGTGGCGATTGATTCGGTAATAAAGTTTTGAAACTCATCAATATAGAGGTAGAAGTCGCTGCGTTCCTCTTCCGGAAGAGACGCTCGCTCAAGCGCCGTCATCTGGAGTTTGGAGACGATAATCATGCCTAAAAGATTAGCGTTGATTTCACCAACCAAACCCTTGGCCAAGTTAACCAAGAGAATTTTTTTCTTATCCATTATTTCTCGGAAGTTAAAACCGGAATGGGTCTGGCCGATGATGTTCCTAACCATCGCGTTTTCCACGAATCGTCCGACTTTGGAGATGAGGTAGCCAAGCATTTCCGACTTGTGGAAATCGGAGGTCTTGGCCATTTCTTTCTCCCAGAAAGCAAGAACAACCGGGTCCTTTAATTTTTTCTTCCACTTGGCCACAAATTCGTCGTCCGTGAACATGCGCGGAATCTCGGCGATCGAACCGGGGTTTTCCATATCGGCCATGAGGGTGAGCATCACGTTTCGCATGTTGTGTTCAAACATCGGCCCGATCATGGAGGGGTCGGTAACAAGCTTGTAGAAAATAGAAATCATTTCCTGGGTGACGAAATCTTTTTGCTCTTCGGTTCTGGCTTCGAGCATGTTGAGGCCGATCGGGCGATCGACATCGGAGGGATTGAAGTAGACCACATCGTCTACCCGTTCTTTGGGTACGTGCTGGAGAACATATTCCACAAAGTCGCCATGGGGATCGATGACGCAGACGCCTTCGCCATTCTGGATATCTTGGATGGCTAGATTCTGAATAAAGACCGATTTTCCGCCGCCGGATTTACCAACCACATATAAATGCCGTCGGCGATCGTCGCGTTTCATGCGTACGATGGTTTCTTCGCCGCGGTAGACGGCGCGGCCAAGGATAATACCCTCGGTGGGCATATTTACAGGCGGTGGGGCTTTGCGCGCGCCTAGCCAGTTGATGTGCGGCGTTTCGGTGGCGGGAGTCGGCGGGTGCCAGAGACTCGCCATTTCTTCGGTATTTATTACAAAATAGTGTCGGTTGTCGAAAGCGCGAAAGATAGAATCGCTGATGAGTGAGTTGGCCCGGCTGGGGACGGCGGCGGCTAAAGAATTGCCATAGCGATAAATATTATACTGGCTGAACGAATTAAGCATGTTCTCCAAGTTTAGCTTGGCTTTTTCGCGATTGGCTGCCGAAGCTACCAAGCGAATGGTGATCTCAAGACCGCCGCGACTTAGTTTTTCTTCCATGCTTTTCACCATTTCTTCTTCCATTTGCGTAAGCTGGTATTTACCCGCGGCGCCAGTCTGTTTGGCGGCGTCGGTGCTTTTGGGCGCCACCGCTTTTTTCCATTTCAGAAGGCCGCGAAGAAACCAGCCGCGCCTAGCAACATATTCAAATTTCTGCCCTTCTTTAATATCACGAATAAGGTGTACGCCTTCACTCCGCCAACGGGCGGTCGCCGGGCGAATGATGTATTGGACAGCCGCCCCTTCATCGCTCCCGATTTTGCTTAAGGGATTCAAAATGGCGACCAAGGGATCGCTGTCAAATTTTTTATAAGTCTTTAGAGGAAACGCCGACTTGTATTTAAACCAGAGGTGCGCGCCGACAATATGGCACTGCGGCTGGAAAATATTATAATCAAGTTCTTCGGTGATCTCGGCGTGGGGATATTGAGCGTGTATTTGCTGTTCAACAAAGGATTTGAGTTTGTCCGGGACGGCCGCGTAAAACGATATTTTGCTGTCTTTGGCAACAATTTCAAAGGCCAGATGATCGTTGCGTCCGTTTAGCCATTTACTAAATCCATGTTCATGCCGGAGGCCGGCTAAGCCGGAGAAGAGAGTGTCGGCGACAGCAATCTGTTCCCGGAGTTGGTTGATATTTTCTTCGCCGCTCCGTTCTTGGTTTTCGCCCTTTTTTTCTTTGGGCACGCGAATAAGCAGAATTGTTTTGTGAAAGGCTTTGCTGGCTTTGCTCCGGAAGTGAAGAAGAGCTCTAAGAATAAAAAGAGCGGAGATAATCACCGCCAAACCAACCAGTGAAAGCGTAATTAAAAAAGCCAGCGGGTTTTGGGTGAGAAAATTTGCCAGTTGGTTGAGAAAATCTATGGTGTCGGACATACGAGATTTCAGCAATTCCCTCCTAAAAAGGAGGGTGGGGAGGTGTTGGCCAACGCGTGTCGAACACACCCCTACCCCTCTTTTTAGAGGGGAATTTGCAATTGAATTATTTTTTTAACGCGATAATTCGATCGGTTTTTATTTTGGCTTCTTGTTCCAGGAAAAAATGATTAACGCCGGGGAGTATTTTCAGCCATTCCAAAATAAGATGAAGAATTTTTTTTGCCTTAACGCGCGCCGACTGCAAAAGCGCGCGGATTTTTCGCGCGGTGTCTTCTCCTTTGAGCTTAAATTCCTGCTTGGCAATGGGGGATAGACGCTGGTAGGCTTCGCCAAGCCCCTCTTCCATTATTTTTTCTATTTTAACCGTGACATCGTCCTTGAGTTGGGGAATAATTACTTTCGGTTTCGGTCGCTTTTTAAGCTGTCCCTCCCCGGTTATGGGCGGCGCGGCTTCCGCCATCGGAATGGCTTTTCCTTCTTCGCGCGGCGCCTCGGCCGGCTCTTCTATTTTTTCTTGCTCCGGCGCCGGGGCGGTTTCCGGCGCCGGGGCGGTTGGCGCTTGCTCGGGAAGAATTAAATTTGGTTCATTATTATTATCGGCCATAGTACTCATTTAGTGTAATTGTATTGGGTAGTATAGCACATTTTGAGTAGAGGAACAAACCAATGCTTTGACAAAAAAGGTTGGGTGTACTATGGTTACCTATAAGCATGGGAGGTAGGCAATGAAAACTCATAATCCGGGTTTTTGGAAAAGGTTCTGGAAGCGTTTTCTCGAGCTGTGGCATAAGACGCCGTCCGCTCTCGCGGGCTCCACCGCTGCAGCGGAAACACCCGGCCAGGCAATTACTCGCTTGCCCTGGATGTTCGGCGTAGCCGAAGATACCATCAAGCGGGTGGTGGCGCTCGCCGAGCATTTTAAGGGGATGCCCGATTGGGCAATCGACACAGACGTAGAGTGTGCGAAGATGCATCTTCGCGATGAAAGAGAACATTTTAATCGCTGTCGTCGTCGAGAGTCTTTTGCCGCCCAAGTAGCGGCGCTTATGGAACTCGAGTGCGCGGGAATGAGCGCCAAGGAGTTTATTGAAAGCTATGTTCTCCCTCTGGAGAACTGCGCGCTCTCGCTTCCCGACGCGTCTGCCGGTCATCTTACGTTCTTGATTGTTGTCCCCGAGCGTTTCGTAAATATTCCGGCCCAGCTAAAGCTTGTGAGATGGCAGGGCCAGGAAGGCTACAGCCGTCTCAATTTGGGCGGTTTGAGCAATATTGGCGAGGCCAACCCCACAACGCCGTATCTTATCCACAATGTCTGTGTGAGCAAAGTCTGCGCTTCGCACAACCTGTGGCCGGGCCTTACTCTTGAGGAGGGGGTAGCGCTCGGTATCCACTTTCCGCAAATTCTTGGCAACGATGAGGCATATGCCCTCCTCGGATCCAAGTACATTGATGAGCGGGAGGACAATGCTTACATTCCAAAGCTTGGGCGCGATCCAGGAGAGCGGCCAATGCTGGCTCATGATTTTCCTCAAGAGAAACTCTTGAGACTGATGTACGAGAGACGAGTCATTCCGTAAAAATTTTTGGACGATGAGGTTACTACCTAAAGAGTCCTCATCGTCCTCATCGTCCTTTGTCTGTACCTCGCGTATTGATATGAGGACGAAAAATAATCCGCCGTTGAGGTGGATTATTTTTTATCTCAATTGTGGGCTTGTTTGTTTTTTGGTATACTATATATGTATGAAGTATTTACAGGAGGTACAACATCAGGGGCTGTTGTGGATTAATATCACCCGGCAGTCGGAGAAGGAGCTCGCTGAAGCGCAGAAGCGATTAGGCTTGCTTAAAGATGATGTCAGGGAAAGCCTGCCGCCATATCAGCGTCCGAAGATTGTGAAGCGTCCGGATTATTATTTTATGGTACTTCATTTTCCGGTTTTTGATCGGGAGTCTAGCCGGCTGGGTTTTACCGAGGTCGACTTTTTTCTAAGCGCCAACTATCTCGTTACCGTTCACGACAATAAGCTGTCGGCGATTGATTTGTTATTTAACGCTTGCCGCAGAGAAGATAATATCAAGCGAAATTATTTTAGCGGCACGATGGCCCATGTGCTGTTTGAGCTCCTCAACCGTCTCTTGGACGCGGTTTTTCCAATTTTACTTCACGTGAATGAGGATATTAATGTGGTGGATAAAAAGTTATTTAATAATAAAGCATCTGGTCGCGAAATGGCCGAGGAGATTCTGCGCCTCAAAACCAATGTTGTAACCTTTCGGCGGACTATGCAAGGCCACCGCACCGTGATGGAGCGTCTCATTCTCTACAGCGGGCGCGAGCTGGATTTGGTTTCCTACCAAAACTACATTAACTCTCTCCGTGAATTTGTGTCGGAGATTTGGCATATGCTCGAGAGCCAAAAGGAGAGCATCAATGCTCTTCACGAAGCCAATGAATCTTTGCTTTCTTTGCGCACCAGCGACGTAATGAAAACTTTAACCGTGATTTCGGTAGTCACTTTTCCCCTGACTTTATTAGCCACTCTTTTTGCGGTCCACGCTAAAGGCACGCCTTTTATAGATCTCCCTTACGGTTTCTGGATACTCTTGGGGCTTATTATGGTCGGCGCGGCCAGCATGGTAACGATTTTTAAGAAGAGAAGGTGGCTTTAATTTTTATCCTTGACAAACCAAGGATTAAATGATTTAATTAGAAAATAATAATTATTATGACGTTTATCAAAAAGACTAAAGATCAATTGGTTAAAATTCTTTTAGGTAAAGCCAGCGTTCCGCGCGGTCTTTTTGAATTGGATCAATATTTTCGACAATACGGCTCAATTAGTTTTCGGCGCGAACAAGGGGACAACGGTCGTATCGTCGCTGTTAGCAACAACTTTCGTTTCGGTTCAATCGTAACTTCCGGCGTATCCCCGGATGAGTTGGATAAAAATATTAAGGACGCGATTCTGACTTCTTTCGAAGTTCCTTCTTCTTACGCTCACGAGGCCGGCATTCAAAAAGTTGGCGACCGGCAGGAAACCTATGCCCTCATTTAGCTGGCTACCCGGTGAAATCAAAAGGAATAAATTTATCCGAGCGCTTCAACGGCTCGGATTTATTATTGATAAAACTGGCGGCGATGGCAGTCACTACAAAGCTATTTGGCCGAAGACGCAAAAATCAATTTATGTGATCTGCTTAAATCGGCCATTTGTCCTTGACAGGCGTTTATTTTTTTGCTATAGTATCGCATTGTTCCTTTGTTCCATTTTGGCGTTCAGTAGAGAGAAGTTTTTCTTTTGAACGCCGCAATGGAGCGGACAATTCAAGAAAGGAGCGTGCCAATGGCTCACAAGGACATTCGGAAACAGTTTGAAGTCAAGGGCCGCCGCTTCGAGGCGGTTGGGTTTCTCGAGGAGGGTGAGCCGTCGGTCGATGGCGACGAGATGCTCAAGCGCACCAACGGGGAGAACGGCGGCGTCATCGGGGAGGAGGACGAGGGCTACATCGGGCAGTACCATGACCAGCTTCCGGTTGAACTTCAGCGCTATTGGCTGGTCACGAACCGATTCCACAACGGCCAGCGCCACTTTTTGAACCTCTTCTGGTTCTACGACGGCAGGTGGGACCGGGACTGGCACGAGCTCAACCGCCAGTGGCGCGAGCACTACATAGTTGTGCGTCGTCTCCCGTAAGCGGCCACTGCCACCCCACCTAATAAATAGGTGGGGTGGCTACAATTTCACTTTTGTACGCAAATGAATTTCTAATCGGCTCTCTGACAATAGTGTCGGAGGCTCGAGGGGTTTCATTTTCCAGGTTGTTCACAACACAGGAGGAATGAAGATGGAAAAGAATGTGCGGCGGTTTTTTGGTACCGCTCTCGCGTTCGTTTTGATCGTGAGCGGGCTCTGTAGCGGCTGTGATGGCGTCAATGTTGGCGGGCCCATTCCCACGAACGGCCTCATCACCAAGCCGGTTTGCGTTCCCATCGTGGAGCGCGCCCTCAATTCACCGGCGGTGGTGGTCAGCCCGTCGCTGATCCAGACGATCCACAAGGTCAACTTGAGGAACACCTGTGATGGCCAGCTAGAAGCCATCCGGTTGAAGTTCGATATCAGCTCCACCTTCCCGGTCGGCAAGTGGCTGATCCTGGAGGGCGCCACCACCATCAATGAAGGCGAGGGGAGCGACGCGGAGACCGGAGTGAAATACAGCCTCGATCTGTACAAGACTCGCGAGCTAACCCTCCTGGCCGACACCACCAAGGCCAGAACCGCCGATTCCCTGTCGGCGCGCGTCGCCGCTCCGCTCCGGTGGCAGATGAACGGCCAAGAGTACGAGTCATCGGAAAATCTGCCGCTCGCGTGGACAACCTTCACCTACTAGCGCCTGGTTATAAGCCAGGGACGTTCGCCCCCCGACGTTACGTCGGGGGGCTTCTAACTACCTTACTAAAAATTTTGGTGAGGTTGAGGAAGAAAATAATGAATCTCCAACCGGCTCTCCGACATACTGTCGGAGACTCGAGGGGTTTCATGCCCCAGGATCGTTCACCGAGGAGGTAGGAACATGCAGGCAAGAATGTTGCCGTTGTCCACTTTGTATCGCACCGTGCTGGGCGCGGTCGCGCTCGTGGCACTGGCCGCGGTTGGCGTCAAGGCGACCAGCTGGTTGAAGACCGCCGGCGATTCCAGCGACGCCGATTCCAGTTCTCCGGAGCAGGCGCTCGCGGGTCCGCTGGCCATTCTTTATATCGAGAGAGATGACGGCTTTTTGCAGAAGGTAGGTATGGCCACGGCCTTTGACCACACCGGCCTTTCCTACCGTTTTGTTACTACGGAACAATGCTTGGCTGGTTACGACTCGGAAGACGACAATCACCTTGCAGTTAGGTGGCGGCCGATGTATCTCCACCTCGACGATTGGGGCAAGCACGGCCTGAACTGGATTTTGCTTCCGGCCAACACTTTTATCACGGCCAGCGTCATCGCTGTGATCCCGGCCAGCGTCATCGCTGTCGGCGATGGTATAGCCGTCCTCGAAGCCAGACTGGAAGCGCCAATTTTCACCGTAGAATCCATCCATTAGCCACGGCATTAACTAGCACCAGCGACATTCACCCGTCGATAGCGTGCTCAAAAAACAGGCCCCGGTGCGAATGCGCCAGGGCCTTTCTGTTTTTACGATTTTTTAGAATTTTTTTGTGACTCTCGTTCCAGCTTTTGTATCTTTCACTTCGTACCCCATTTTTTCTAATTTTTTTCGGATTTCGTCGCT
>CAZMYO010000023.1:0-12832 GCA_964570525.1 uncultured Gammaproteobacteria bacterium
CCGATGAGCGTGGCATATTCGTTGGTTTTAAAATCCGACAAACGCAAAATTACTTGGTTGGGACTAAAAGCGGCGGCGATAAAAGCGATGCCCTCGGCCAACTTATCTACGCAATATTGCTTTTTGTCTTTGTAGCCAACCGTCAATTCGTTAATCAATCTTTTAATCTTTAAATCTTTCAATCTTTCGTAATTCACCAGCGCCAGCGGATGAATTTTGATAAAATTAGTAAAAATAAACTCTTCGCGCGCGAGCCCGACGCCGCTATTGGGAATAGCCGCCAAAGAAAACGCCCGAGCGGGATCGCCGACGTTCATCATTATTTTGGTTTTTGTCGACGGTAAATTGTTAATCTCCATCCGCTCCACTTCAAACGGCAATCTGCCCTGATAAACCTTGCCGACTTCGCCCTCGGCGCACGACACTGTTACCTCGGCGCCAGCTTTAACAAGTTGTCTCGCCTTGGCAGCGCCGACAATACAGGGCACGCCAAGTTCCCGACTAACAATAGCCGCGTGCGAAGTTTTGCCGCCCTGCTCCGTGACAATCGCCGCCGCGAGGCGCATAATCGGCTCCCAGTCGGGATCCGTGATGCGCGTGACCAGCACTTCGCCGGCCTTAAAATATTTCATCTGCTTGGGGGAATTGATTAAGCGCACTTTTCCCTGGCCGATCTTTTGCCCGACACTCACTCCTTCCACCAAAACCTTTCCCTGGTGGCCTAGTTTGTAATTTTCCACCACATTCACGTTTGCTCTAGACTTTACTGTCTCGGCGCGCGCCTGAACGATGAACAATTTTCCGCTCGCGCCGTCTTTGGCCCATTCAATATCCATCGGACGGCCGTAATGTTCTTCTATCTGCACGCCCCACTTGGAAAGTTGGATGACCTCTTCATCCGTGAGGCAATACAATCTTTGGTCACTCGTCTTCACTTTTTCTTGCTTGGTGCCACTCGGCGCGTACACCAACTTCACTTCTTTGCTCCCCAAACGACGACTGATAATGGATGGAAACCCTCTCTTGACGCCATCTTTAAAAACAAAATATTGGTCGGGAGTTACCTGACCCTTTACTACATATTCGCCTAACCCGTAGGCGGCGTTGATGAGGACAACGCCCTTAAAACCGGATTCGGTGTCCAAAGTGAACATAACGCCGCTCGCGCCCAAATCGGAGCGAACCATTTCCTGCACACCCACCGATAAAGCCACCGCCATATGGTCAAACCCCTTGGCTTCGCGATAGGAAATGGCGCGGTCGGTAAACAACGAGGCGACGCACTTCTTGACGGCGAGTAAAAGTTCTTTCTCGCCGCGCACATTTAAATACGTCTCCTGCTGGCCGGCAAAACTGGCATCCGGAAGATCTTCGGCGGTCGCGCTGCTGCGCACCGCCACATCAACACCAAAATCCCTCCTAGCAAGGAGGGCGCTCCGATTCGCATCGGAGAGGAAGGTGTTGGACACATTTTTTATTCCTCTTTTTAGAGGGGACTTTGACAACTTTCGATACGCCGCGACTATCTCTTTGCTAATATCCTTCGAAAATTCAGCTTCCATAATCAGTTGCCGCACTTTCCCTCCGGCAAGTGACAGCGCCCGCACGTTTTTCACGTTAAGGCCATTCACGATCTTTTTGATTTTCTTGTCTAATTTATTTCTTTTGATAAACGCCCAGTAAGCTTCGGCCGTCAACGCAAAACCATTGGGTACTTTGATACCTTTCTTGGTAAACTTGCCATACATTTCTCCTAAGTTGGCGTTTTTACCGCCTACTGAAGCAACGTCGTCTTTGGTTATGTCCTTGAACCAACGGATAAACATAATAATAAATTATAGCACACTTCAAAAAAAAATTAAACAATGGTATACTAGAGCTGAAAAATCTAGCTATTCTATGCGTTTTAAAGATCGCCATGACGCGGGTGGTCAGCTTGCCAAGGCGCTTGCTCCGCTCGTTACCAAAGAAACCGTGGTATATGCCTTGCCGCGCGGCGGGGTGGTGCTTGGCTATGAGTTATCCAAGGCGCTCAAGGCGCCACTCGACATTATTGTAACCCGAAAAATCGGCCACCCCTTCCAGCCGGAATACGCTATTTGCGCCGTGGCTGAAGATGGGCATCTCTTATGCAATGAAGCCGAACGGGCGGCTGTAGATAAAGAATGGTTTGAGAAAGCAGTGGCAGTCGAGCGACAGGAAGCCAAACGCCGCCGCGAAACTTATCAAGCCGGATATCTAACACCTTCGGTAAAAGACAAGACGGCCATTGTTGTTGATGATGGAATCGCTACCGGACTCACTATCCGCTTAGCTATCACCGAAGTAAAACATCTGATGCCTAAACGAATCATTGTGGCGGTACCGATGGCGCCGCGCGAGGTGGCCAAAGAAATTAAAAAGCTTGGTGTGGAGCTCGTAATCCTTGACCTCCCGCTCGAATATGCTGGAGCGGTTGGCGCTTATTATGATACTTTTCCTCAAGTAGAGGATGAGGAAGTAATCAAACTGCTAAATAGCGCGACGTTATCCTCCCCTTAATTATGCTTTTATTCTCGCTAGAAAAATTTCGCTATCTCGTCCGCGCCATCCTTCTGGGCGCCAAGCTTGAGCAAAGTTTTTTCAACGTGCGTCGATTCCCTAATCAAGAATTGTTTTTGACCATAAAAAGTAAGGTGGCCAACCAAGAGTGTTGCGTTCTCGGGACTATTGCTCCGCCGGATGAAAACTTGCTCACTCTGCTTCTTCTTAGCCACACGCTTAAAAAGGAAGGCGCGAAGAAAGTGGTCGCTCTACTTCCCTACCTCGGCTATGCTCGCCAAGATAAGCCCATGGAAAAAGAAGGTTCGGGGCTCGCTTGGATCGGCTCGCTTCTCGCTTCTGCTGGAATAGATACACTGGTAACTGTTGACCTGCATAATCCCAAGAGCACCCCGCTCCTTAAGCTGCCGGTTATCTCCCTCGAGAGCAGCGAACTTTTTGCCGCTGCTCTCCGCAAAGATAAAACAAAATTCGATTCCATCCTCGCCCCCGATGAGGGGGCGCGTGAACGCTGTGAGCAAATCCGGAAAGCTTGGGGGCTGCTCCAGCCGGTAGCGTATTGTAAAAAAGAACGCGGGATACGAGGTGTGCGAGTTTCTGCTGTCGTCGGAAAGCTGTTTGGTCCTCGCATCCTCATCCATGATGACATTCTTGATACTGGCGAAACTCTTATCGCGGCGGCGGAAGCCGCGCGCCGGGCGGGAACGAGAGAAATTACTATCGCGATAACACACGGATTATTCACCGGATCAGCGTGGCGCAAACTTTGGTCTCTGGGCGTCAAAAAAATTTATGTGAGCGACTCCCTCCCTTCCGCTAAAAAACAAGCGGGGAAAAATATAAAAATTGTCTCGCTGGCTCCGCTCCTGAAAAACTATCTCCAATTACCCCATGACGCGGTAAATTAATTCTGTTCGATGCGGGACCAGATATTTTATATCAACTATGGCGCGCGCCGCTGCCCAAGCCTGACGCGATTTGTATCACCCATGATCATATTGACGCGAACTATGGCCTATTCCTCCGCTAGACCGGCGATGTTGGTTATAACTCCCTCGGATTTCCTGGCCACCACCAAACGAGTGGCTAAGTCTCCGGTTGACGAGTCCAGGTGAATATCGCTTACATCAGACGCGCCGCCATAATTACGATTGCCGCCCACTAAACCGAGGCGGGTTTTATTTTTACGCAGAGAATAATCGTCAAAATGAGTGTACAGAACATAGTCGCCCCAATAATAAAGTTCGGCTCCTCTCGCGTATTCGCTCCAATTAATGCAGCGAATCTCTACATAATCGGAATGTAAGCCCAAATCGTTTAATGCGTTGGTCTGCGCTTCGCTGGGCAATCTATCTCCCGGGTCGCCGCGCCACAGCAAAGAATCCAATTTGGCCCGGCTAAGACCCGCCACCCTGGTGTATTCAGACCCGAGTCTTTTTAGCAAAGACGACTCATCTGGCGGCCAATTGGCTTCCGGCCAGGATTCCACCAAGATAAGGTCTGTTTTACCAAAATAAGGCATAACCGCCCGCGGGCGGCCTTTAACATTTTTTACTATTAAACGGTCCACAATGCTCTTCAAATACCAAAAATCTCCTTCGGATTTATTACCGTAATCAGGATATGGACGATCTGGATATAATTTCTTAAATAATTCTTCTGGCGGCACACATGGCAGTGGTAAATCGGGGTGCGCCTCCACCCACCTCCGACAGAAAGTTGCGCGATCTTCTAGTTTAGCGAAATCTATTTCGCCATAAACTGCTTCTTGCAATAAAAGATCGGCCGTTGGATAGGCGTGGAGCCACAACGGCTCCAAATCCAGCTTCTCCGCCTCTGGTTTAACATAATTCTCCACCGTGGCCGACAAAATAACCAGTTGCTCATGCAGTTGTTTCCCGATCACGCTCAACAATAATTTCGTCTCTTTGTCGCTCTGGCTCATCAGCCGGTTAAAATTTTTTATTATTTCTTCCTGTCCTATTTTGGAAAATTTCTGCCACCGCTCTCTGTAGGCGGCCATTAATTCTTCCAGCTGCCGGTAAATTTTAGGGCGCGCCCTGTTCACTTCACGCAGAGTGCTCGGCGGATTATCCCAGACAATAATATTCAACCGCTCCCGCCAGCCGGGATCGGCCATAAATTTTTGTACTAACCGGACGATTTCTTCCTGTGATTTTAAGAGCTCCACCGAAAGCTCTTCACGATAAGGACCGGATTCAAAACCTGGCGGGCCACCACCTCTTTCGGGCATAAATTTACTTAATTAATTTTACAAATTCACTTTCATGCAAAATTTTCACGCCTAAACTTTTAGCTTTTTCCAGCTTGCTGCCCGGGTTCTCGCCGACAATCACGGCGGTGGTTTTTCTGCTCACTGACTCATTCACCTCGCCGCCTAGTGACTTAATCTTAGCTTTCGCCTCGTCTCGGGTCATAGTATTCAACGTCCCAGTCAGCACAAACGTCTGACTGCTCAACTTTCCCTGTTTCTTAATTCTTAATTCTTGCTTCTTAATTCTAACACCATTCTTGAATAACTTACCGATGAATTCCTGGTTTTTCTTGTTGGCAAAGTAATCTACAACTGAACAAGCAACTTTCTCGCCAATGCCGGATATTTCATACAAATCGGCAATTGTGGCCGACATTAATTTGTCCAGTATCTTGAAATGCTCGGCCAAATCTTCGGCAGTTTCTTCGCCAACGTGAGATATCCCCAGAGCGTTAATCAAGCGCGGTAAGGTAACTTCTTTGGAATTCTGAACGGCGCTTACCAAATTTTGCGCCGATTTCTCGGCAAAGCGCTCCAAGGATTCCAAATCATCCTCGGTCAGCGTGAATAAATCGGCGGCATCTTTGATTAGCCCGGCATTCACCAGCTGTTCCACAATTTTTCCTCCCAAGTGGTCGACATCAAAGGCCGATTTGCCGACGAAATGAATAATTCTTTCCAGTTCCTGCGCGAAACAGCGCGGATTGAGACAATACAGAGCGACCGATTCGTCGGAGTCCCTCCTAGAAAGGAGGGTGGGGAGGTGTTCGTGAACGGACACACCCCTCGCCCCTCTTTTTAGAAGGGACTTTCCCAGCCGCTTGCCCACCGCGGAGCCGCATACCGGACATTTCTTCGGCAGTTTAATCTCTTTCTCTTCTCCGGTGCGCATTTTTTCCAGCACCCGTATCACCTTGGGAATTATATCCCCCGCTTTTTCCACTACCACGGTGTCGCCAACTTTTACTCCCAGGCGCTGAATTTCATCCCAATTATGGAGGGTGGCGTGCGTGACGGTCGTGCCGGCCAACCGTACCGGATTCATCACTGCAACCGGGGTAATCGCTCCCGTGCGCCCCACGCCCCAATTAACCTCGCGGATCACAGTTCTTCCCTGCTCGGCCGGAAATTTGTAAGCAATCGCCCAGCGCGGCGCTTTGCCGGTATAGCCCAGCGCTTCCTGATATTTTTTTTGATTGACCTTTATCACAATACCGTCAATCCAAAACTCCTGCGTACTTTTATTCTTTTGCCAATAATCATGAAATTCAAAAATATCGTGGATAGAGTTGGCTACTTTCCAGTGCGCGTCGGTTTTAAAACCAAGCTCGCGAAGCGTGTTGAGTTCTTTTTCCTGTGTTTCAGGGGCGTTACCGCTGGAGATATCGTAGGCGGTTAAGGAAAGTTTTCTGGCTGCCACAATTTTTGAATCAAGCTGGCGGATGGTGCCGGCCGCGGCGTTCCTGGGGTTGGCAAAGAGCGGCTCGTCAATCTTCGCGCGTTCCTCATTAATTTTTTTGAGCATTGAACTCGAGAGCCAGACCTCGCCCTCGACAATCAAATCCCCTCTAAAAAGAGGGGTGGGGGTGTGTTCACCACCGTTCGCCGACACCTCCCTACCCTCCTTTCTAGGAGGGATTTTGAGCCGAAGTGGCACCGTTTGAATAGTTTTAATATTCTGCGTTACATTTTCCCCCACCCGGCCATCGCCGCGCGTGGCTGCCGTTTTAAGCGCGCCTTTCTCATACGTCAAAACCATGTGCAAACCATCAATTTTAAGCTCGCAGACATAATTTAAATCCTTTGGCCGCCCACCTAATTCCTTCTCAAGTATTTTCATAATCCGCTCTTCCCAATCTTCAATATCTTTCTCTTCAAAGGCATCGTTAAACGACCACTGCGGAACCTGGTGCACCACCTTTTCAAACTTTTCAATCGGTTTACCGGCCACCCGTTGAGTCGGCGAATCCGGTGTAATAAGCTCCGGATGCAGTTCTTCAATCTTTCTAAGTTCGTCCATCAACGGGTCATACATCGCGTCCGTCACCTCCGGATCATTAAGAACATGGTAACGATAGCGCAAATCATCAATCTGCGCCCGTAGGCGTTCTACTTTTTGTTTAAGTTCTTTGGAGATTGACATAAACCTTTAGCTGTGTCTATAATATAGTATTCTCGATGATGTTGCGCCGCTACTATAGCGGCCAGCACTCTCGGGACAAGGAACAAACAAATGAGAATGAAAATCGTCTGGGGACCCGACGAGGAAAAGTTGTTCGGGGCGTTTCGCTGCAGCACCACCGAGAAACCGATCTGCGTCGTTTTCATGGTCGAGGTGAACGATGAGCAACTCGGTTCGCCGGTGCGACGTAAGGTGCAGTTCTGTCCCCTGGGGCTCACCCGTGAAAGCGGCCCCACCCCACACCGTAAAATGATATGGAACATAGACGGCTATATCAAAAACGAGAACAACCACAGCATCGGCGTCTATGGCCAGTACATAATCAGCTATCTTGGCCCTCATGGCTTCCTCGATGAAAAATAGCACCATCTCGCCCCTGGCACGCGTTGTCCAGGGGTTTTTGTATAACAATTTAACAATTGGAAATTTGCATCGTAAATAATATCTAATGTCTTAATATCCAATAATCCCTCTGTACCACTCAATCATACTACTTCCCCAAAACATAGCAACCATTGTCCCCACCGCCAAAAACGTCCCAAAAGGAATCTCGGATTGAGCGGTTTTTTTCTTTAATAAAAGCAAAGGAACGGCGACTAGAGCTCCCAAAATATAGGCGACAAAAAGAGCGGTGAGAATAGTTGGGAATCCAAGCCAAAGCCCCATCATTACTCCCAGCCTTACATCGCCGCCGCCAATCCAACGGCCTTTGGAGACCATAAATTGCCCCAGAAAAAATGCTCCGCCGACAATTGCGCCAATAAAAAGCGGCGCGAGCGACTGACGCAGAAAAAAATAATTGATTACAAATCCTCCAACCGCTCCGGCCCACACGACCCCGGATAAAATAGTCATATACTTAGCATCGTAGACAAAAATGACGCTAAGAATAATACTGAAAAAAATATCTCTAAAAAAATGCCACGGATTTAACACGCCGAGACCGAGATGATACCTGGCGATACCGAGAAACAGGAGAGGGAGAACGAGCTCGACCAAAAAATAATCCAACGGTATTTTAACTTTACAGACACGGCAGCGGCCGCGCAACCAAAGATAACTCAAAAGCGGAATATTTTCGTACCACGGGAGAGAGCGCCGGCAGCCGATGCAAACACTTCGTATTCCGCGTTTCTGTGCCTTTACCCTCCAGATCCAAGAATTCAAAAAACTGCCGAGAGCCAGGCCCAAGAGGCCGACGATTACAAAAATAAACCAGGGCGGAAAAAGGTACATAAACTTTCATTGTTTTTTTACGGAAATAGTGCTACAATATTGTATCATAAGTAGATAGCTTTTTAAACTATCAAATAGGTTCTAAGATTATGTTTGACATTATTTCCATCGGCGACAGCGCCATAGATAATATTCTTAACGTGCCCGATGCCGAAGTGAGCTGTTCCCTGCACACGGATCGCTGTGTAATTTGTCTAAATTACGCGGAGAAAATTATCGTTGAAAAAATGCAGTCGCTAGTGGCGGGCAACGCCGCCAACAATGCCGTGGGCTCCGCGCGGCTGGGTCTGAAAACTGCCCTCTATACAATTCTCGGCGATGACGGTTCCGGCGAACGGATAAAAGAAACCTTGCTGAAGGAAAAAGTGTCTCCGGCTTATATAATTCATGATCCCCGCCTAGAAACTAATTCGTCGGTAGTGATAAATTTCCACGGCGAGCGAACGATTTTAGCTTATCACGGCGAATATAAGTATCGTCTGCCAAAATTATCCCGAACGAAATGGTTGTATTACACTTCCGTCGGCAAAAATCACGCCCGGCTTAATCGCGAAGTGGCGGCCTACGTTAAACTAAATAACGCCAAACTAGTCTATAATCCCGACAGCTTCCAGTTGCTGGCCGGCCTCGGGCGGATGAAACCGGTGCTTGCCGTGAGTGAAATTATTTTTGTAAACAAAGAAGAAGCGGGACGCATCGTCGGCGCCAAGCCGGAAATGCGGCCGCTGCTCTTGGCGCTCTATAATTTAGGGCCCAAAATAGCGGTCATCACCGACGGAGCCAACGGCTCTTTCGCTTTTGACGGCCAAGAATTCTGGACTATGGGCGTGTTTGAGACGCCGGTCGTGGAAAAAACCGGCGCCGGCGACGCTTTCGCCACCGGATTCCTCGCCGCGCGGCATTACCGAAAAACAATCGGTGAGGCCATGTGCTGGGGCACGGTCAACGCGGCGACGGTGATAATGAAATACGGGCCGCAAGCTGGGCTCTTAACCCGCGCCGGCCTCCAAAAATTCCACCGCGAGCGCAAGCATCGTTGCGCGGTAACTTTTTAACGCACTTAATTTGCACTATGCGGCGGGATAAAAAAATTTTTGTGACGCGAAGAATTCCCAAGATCGGTTTGGATTTATTAACCAAAGCCGGGTTTAAATTAAGCGTCTACAATCAAGCTAGGGAAATTCCGCGCCCCGAGCTCTTAAAAAAAATTAAAGGCTGCGCCGCGGTTTTAACTCTCTTGACGGAAAAAGTAGACGCGGAATTTTTTGACGCCGCCGGCGCGCAATTAAAAACCGTGGCCAACTATGCCGTGGGATTTGATAACTTTGATGGGCGCGAAGCGGCTAAACGCGGAATAATTTTGACCAACACGATTTGTGAAGAGCTCTCCGAAGCCGTGGCTGAATTTACCTTTACGCTCATTACCGCGCTCGCCCATCGCATCGTTGAACATGATCGTTTTACCCGCGGCGATAAGTACAAATTCTGGCAGCCCATGTTCATGCTCGGACATGATCTTAAGGACAAAACTCTGGGAGTGATTGGCGTGGGAAGAATTGGCGGCATTGTGGCGCGCCGAGCCGCGGGCGGGCTCGGCATGAACGTCATCTATTACGGCACCAAGCCCAATCCGGCTTTGGAGCATGAAACCGGCGCGAAATTTCGCGATCTGCCAAAACTTCTAAAAGAAGCCGACGTGGTTTCTTTGCATGTTCCCCTCTTGCCGGCCACGCGCTATTTAATCAATAAAAAAACCATCGCGCTCATGAAGCCATCCGCCTATCTCATCAATACCGCGCGCGGGCCAATAATAGAGGAGAAGGCCTTGCTCCAAGCGTTATGTAATAAAAAAATCGCCGGCGCGGCGCTGGATGTTTATGAATGTGAACCGGCGATCGATTGCGATACGACTGATCACTGGGAACTGAAAAAACTGCCGAATGTTATTATGACCCCGCATGTCGCCTCCGCCACCGTGGAAGCGCGCGAGGCGATGTCTCGGGTCGCTGCCGAAAATATCATTAACGCGCTCGCCGGCCGGCCGGTAGTAAATTTGGCTAAGTAAGTTTTATTATTTTCTCGCCAAAACTTTCCGCACCGCCGCGATTATCGCCGGCGCGGTCAATTTAAACGCTTCCAAAAGTTCTCTTGGTTCGCCTGATTCGCCAAAATGATCTTGCAGGCCGATAAATTCCATGGGCACGGGATGATTTTTTACCAGCACCTCGGCCACGGCGCTGCCCATGCCGCCCAGCACCTGATGCTCCTCCACTGTAACCACGGCGCCAGTCTCTTTGGCCGCGGCAATAATAGTTTTTTCATCCATTGGTTTGATAGTGTGATTATTAATCACCCGCGCGGAAATTCCATTTTTAGCTAGGCTCTGCGCGGCCAACATGGCTTCATGAAGCAGCGGTCCGCAAGCAATAATTGCCACATCTTTTCCTTGATGAAAAATCTCCGCTTCGCCGATTTTAAAAGGCGTTTTTTCCGTAGTAAAAATCGGCGACTTTTCGCGCGCGAAACGGAGATAGACCGGCCCCAGCAATTTAGCTGCGGCGACAGTTGCTTTCTGGGCCTCAATCATATCGCAGGGAGCGACCACGGTCATCTTGGCCAGCACTCGCATCGTAGCTAAATCTTCAATGGCCTGATGAGTGGCGCCATCCGGGCCGACAGAAACGCCGGCGTGCGCTCCGCCAATTTTTACATTTGCTTCATTAAGGGCGATATTGGTGCGAATTTGTTCCCAATTGCGCCCGGGAGAAAACGCGGCGTAAGAAGAAATAAAGGGAACTTTGCCGGCCAAACTCATCCCCGCGGCGATCGCCGCCATGCTTTGCTCGGAAACGCCCAACTGCACAAACCGTTCCGGAAACTTTTCTTTAAACCAATGCGAACGGGTTGATTCCGTCAAATCCGCGCATAACACCACCACGTTCTTATCCGCAACTCCAGCCAAAACCAATCCCTGCCCATAGCCATCGCGGGTGGGTTTTTGTTCCAGCTTCGTTACGTCAAAAATTTCTGGAGCAAGATAAGCTTTTTTGTTGATCGGCATATAGTGATTCGTTTACTGGTGCTCGGAAATAATTCTGCCGCCCAAAGTTCTTAACTCCGCGAGAGCGGCTTTAGCTTGTTCGGCATTGGGCGGTGTGCCATGCCATTCAAACTTATTTTCCATAAATGACACGCCGCGGCCGGGAATGGTGTGGGCAATAATAACTGTCGGCTTTTCATAAATTGACTTGGCCTCTTCCACCGCGGCCACAAATTCCTCAATGTCATGGCCATTGACCTCCAGCACGTGCCAATTAAAAGCTTCATATTTGTCCGCCAATGGCTCAAGCGGCATGATGTCCTCCGTATGTCCGTCAATCTCAATATTGTTGCGATCCACCACCACCGTCAAATTATTCAGCTTGTTGCGGCCGGCAAACAAAGCCGCTTCCCAGTGCACGCCGGCGCCATGTTCGGCATCTGACGTGAGGCAATAAGTCCGCCATTTCTTTCCATCGAGCCGTGCGGCGTAAGCCAGTCCGGCGGCCTGCGCCAAACCCGAACCCAAGGGGCCGGAAGTGGTCTCCACCCCCGGGCAGCGCAACCGCTCCGGATGTCCCTGAAAAGGCGACCCGAATTGGCGCAGCCGTTTTAACCAGGCGCGCGGATAATAACCGGCTTCCACCATAGTGGCATAGCGCACCGGACAGATGTGTCCATTGCTCAAAATCAGCCGATCGCGCTCCGGCCAATCCGGATTTTTTGGGTCGTGATGCAAAATGTGAAAATAAAAAGCCACAAAAATATCGGCCATGCCGAGCGGGCCGGCGCTGTGCCCGGATTTTGCGGCCAACAGCATCGCGATAATATCTTCACGAACTTTATTGGCGATTTCTTCCAATTTTTTAACTTTATCGTCGTGGATCTTAGGCATATTTAACTTCAGACTTTGGACTTTAAGGACTTTATTACAACAGTATGTTAGATCATTATTCTTTTTCCTCATCGGACAAAGGATAACCGCGAAGGTATCGCTGATAGATTGTTTTTATATCTTCACGAGATCCGGACAGAATGAGCTGGCGTTTTTGTTCTTTAGACAGATTTTGTCCCTTAATTGTCTTACTCTTCTGAAGCAAAGCGTTTATTGTATTGATAGGCGGATCGGTTTGTAAGGCAACCAACAAATTTTCTAAATTAGCAAACAACAACTTGTTAACGAGTTGGGGAGTTAGTTGTTCACTTCCGTCAAGGTATTGGCGACAGATCCTAGCCAATACCCACAATTTATCAATTTTAGAACTTAAAAGTGGAAGATCTTGTTCTATTAATTCAGACCCTGACCAAGGTAGTTTGTAGACCTGACGCAACTTCTCCAGCATTTTTATTTTTCGATCAATGTTTTCAAAGGCATACCCTAAAATAGCGGGCGATGATTCAATCATCTTGTGCGGATTCTTAAATCCGCGTTCCTCCAGCCCCTTGAGCTTAGCGTCAATGTTTTCAAAGGCGAGCCCTAAAATAGGGGGCAATAATTCAATCATCTTGTGCGGGTTCTTAAATCCGCGTTCCTCCAGCCCCTTGAGCTTAGCGTCAAT
>CAZMYO010000024.1:0-2288 GCA_964570525.1 uncultured Gammaproteobacteria bacterium
CTTTCGATTCAAGAAAAAAGTCCGGATGACGCGGAGGTGCTCGCGACTGCGCTTGAGAATTACACAAAAGCTGCGAAACGGCTTCAAGAGCGTTTCATAAAAATTAAAGACACCGATAGTAATCCCGATGATTTTGAAAAACTGCTTGAGAAGCTTAACGAGCAAACTTTGGAACATGCGGTTCTTATGAATCAACTTATGGAGCGCTGGAGTAGCGATCCCTATGCTGAAGATGCCGCCCGGAAATTTACCAAAGGCTATATCGACTTTGATCGAATCGCGAGTGCGGTAAAAGACGCGCAGGGAAAGATTCAGGAAATAGTTGTTGCCGCGGCTCAAAAAGATAAAAATATAGAGCAGAAAGCCGCGGATCAAATAGCGCGAGCTGAGATTGCCATACACGAACTTACATCCGCATTGACGGATTTTGCTATCAATGAACCTGGTTTACCAAATAAAAAAACGGGACCGATACGCTTAGACCCAACTCCGGCGCGTATTTCTACAAACTTGACGATAGAAAGGCAGACTCCCAAGAGAGATTTCGGCGATAGGATGAAAGCTGGGCTGGACCAAGCAGGCGGCATGCTCGCAAACGCGAAAACGGCCTTTGCGACGGGTAAATTTGGCGAAGCGTTTGGCCAAGCGCGATCCGCGGAGGTGCTCGCGAGAAATGGAATGCGTGAAATCAACAAGATTGAAGCTATGACCATAAAGCAGAGGCAGGTGGCACCGTCGTCTGCAATGCCGATTGTGCCTGGCACGGATACGGGAGCTGGCAAAAAAATAGATCAAGCCAACTCAGAAGACGGAAAAACAGTTCCCGAGCTAGAAAAAAGAGTATTTCCAGAAACAAATAATAGGACTGTTTGCGATGACGCGCAGACGGGGCCGGCTTGTTCGCGAGGAGAAATTTTGGAGTGTCATAATGGCAAGTGGGTATGCATCGGTCCGGCAACGGGCGTGCAATAGATTTTAAACCCTAGCAATTTATCAGAATTAAGCAATGTTCTCGAACTGGTAACCGACGCCTGGAATTATTTTCCGCATAAAGTCCTCGGTGGTAGCTCTCCAGCCGAGAAATTATTAGAGCATCACAATAAAACTAAAAAATAAATATGAAAATCAACAACACATTCAAACTTATTATATGAACCAAATTTTGATTTTTATGTTCGGGGCAGTGGTTGGAGGATTTTTTGTCTGGGTAAGATTCCGCAAATCTGCGCCGGCGGATATGAAAAAGGAAAACAAACCAGGATTGATTGAACGGGAGATGGAAGAAAAACAGCGCAACTTAGAGGCGATTATGGGGCTCCTCGAGAGCGGAAATGGGCCGTTGACGAACAACCACGTGGAACAGATGCTGGGGATATCCGATGCCACCGCCGAGCGGTATCTAGAAGAACTCGAGAAACAAGGCAAGGTGCGCCAGGTGGGCAAAACAGGCCAGGCGGTATATTACGAGAAGGTGTAGGAGCTGACAGCCCAACGCCTCAACGGCCGCGGCCGTTGAGGCGTTGGGGAAAAAGCAAATAATGTATGAAAATCAACAACACATTCAAACTCATCATCGCCGTCGGGGTTTCGGAAATGGCTGGAATAATAGGCGCGGTTTTTACGACGCCGGCGGTGCGGTCAAGCTGGTATGCAATGCTTGCCAAGCCGGCTTTGAATCCGCCTTCGTGGGTATTTGCGCCGGTTTGGACGACGCTATATTTATTGATGGGAGTGGCGCTGTGGCTGGTGTGGGTGAATACTAGCGCCGCGCCCGCGGCGCGGCGCCGAGCGATGGCGGTGTTTTTTATTCAGTTGGCGCTAAATTCACTGTGGTCAATTATCTTTTTCGGTCTGCATAGCCCTGGCGGTGCGCTTGTCGAGATCGTATTTTTCTGGCTCGCTATTCTCGCCACGATCGTTGCGTTTTATAAAATCTCCAAACCGGCCGCGTGGCTTCTGGTGCCGTACATCCTTTGGGTCAGTTTTGCGATGTATTTAAATTATTCAATTTGGGTATTGAATTAATTTCTTTACATAAAATATGAGCACTCAAAATGAGAAAAATAACATAATGCGAGATTTGGGGGTTGTAGCCCTGAGTATTGTCATTGCCATTATTCTGGCAAAAACTGGTGCCTTGGCCGGAATCCTGACAAGCACACAGGAGTGGACAGTGTTGGGTAGTTTGATTGCCGGAATATTTTTCGTATCCATATTTACCGCCGCACCAGCTGGCGTGGTGCTTTTTGAAATGGCCGCCACTAATCCAATATGGGAAGTGGCGTTGT
>CAZMYO010000025.1:0-35211 GCA_964570525.1 uncultured Gammaproteobacteria bacterium
CCGCGCAACGTCCATTGAAGCGCGGCGCATTTATTTTAGCATTTCTTAGCTTAGTTTACAAAAGAGAAAGGGGCGGCCGCGCATTACGCGCGACCGCCCCGAATTTTCGAGAACCCGAGACACCGAAGCGCCGAGTGTACGAGTGCCTGTCCGCTCGCCACGGCGAGCGGGACCAAGATTCTACTCGCTGGGGACGACGACGAGGAGGCCGTAGCCGAAAAGGCGCCCATCGCGGAAGCCGTGGAGGCCGAAGTCCCGGAAGTCCCGGCTCGCGCCACCCACGTAGGCGTAGGGCACGAGGACGCAGCCGTCCGGGCTCGTCCAGCGCGATTCCTCGCTGATGACGTCCACCCAGCCCCACTTCTCCATCTCGTCCGGATGGTCGTGGAGGAAGCCGGCCAAGTCGCCGGTGTTGCCGAGGATGTGGCCGGCGTCCGTGAGACGCTTGGCGGCCTGCTCACGAGTCTCGCCCTTCAGGTAAGCCTCGACCCGGGCCTTCATCGACCGGACACCGGTCCCGGCGAGCTTGAAGCGCTCCGGGGTGATGTCGCGTCTGATGCTGTCGAGGTTTCTCTCGCCGACCGCGCGCTCGATGAGCGGCACCAGGCCGAGGGACTGGTCGTAGGAAACCTGGTGCCACATCTGCGCGATGCGCGCCGTCAGGAACTCCTTGAGGACCGACCGGTTGCCGGAGTCCGTGAGGGCGAGGAGTTCCTCATCCGTGAGGTCGTACATGAGACGGCCGATGAGGGACCACCGTGCGGTTGCAGTTACCATTGATCGTGCTTCTTTCCGCTCGCATGAGCAGTGCTCCCGGCCACAATGGCCAGAAGGAAGCGCCGGTTTTTCCAGCCTTCGTTTCAACCTATCTTTAGTAAAGATTGGCAAAAATGAAAGCTGAAATAATTGTGCGCCGAAGAGGCGCAAAAGAACAATTATTTCGATACTATCATAACAACAAAGTATAGCATAAAATAAGTTTTGTCAATATCTACGTTGTAGATGTTGGCTAGTCTACATAAAAAGAAAGAACCCGCCCCGATGTTCATCGGGACGGGCTTGTTGCGAGCCGAAGGGACCGAGTGACCCGAAAGTTCCGAGTTACCCAGAATCCCAGGGCTACTTGCTGCACGGGAGGACGCCGTTGGCGCCGAAGCCGCGGCCGACCCAGCCGAAGTTCAGCACCCAGGCGCCACCGTCCCAGCGGAGGTAGGCCACGTAGAGGCGGCCATCGGCGAGGCGCAACAGCGTTCCGGCGAAGACGATGTACTTCTTGTCACGCATCTCGACGGGGATCTGGAGCTCGTCCTGATGATCGCGGACATAGATCGCGTCCAGGAGGCCGTAGTTGGCCTCGAGGATGACGGCGCGACCGCGCAAGACCTTCCCCGAGACCGAGGGCTCCCCCTCCTTCTCCAGGCAGGAGATGTACCCGAGGTCCTTCACCTCGGACACCGAGGAGGCCACGTCTGCCAACACCTCGTACCCGAGCTCGGCGGCGACTTCGGCGGACGGGAACTGCATCGCCTTGCGGTCGGGGTTCCGGAGGAACTCCGTGAGATTCTGCCGCGTGATCCGGGGAAAGTAACCCTTCGCCTGGTTGTGAAGCTCCGTCAACTGATCGAACGTGGGCTTGGCCAATTTCCTTGCTCCTTGCATCCGCTGGTATCCAATGTATACACCCAACACCATTGTCGGGCATACCAAAAGTCCGCCAAACGGACACGATTGAGGCTGGGACCTATTCCCAGCTTTCCTTGCAACCTGCTTCTCTAAAACAAGCTAAAAAGAAAGCTGGAAAATTGAACTTTTATTTATTTTTCTTTTTCTTATTCCGGCTCACCCGAATCAGTCCGCCGCAGGGAATTACTTCCACGCCTTTCTTCTCCAGCTGGTCCAAAAACAGGTTCATGCCGAGAGAATCGGACGACATGTGGCCGGCGATAATAACATTCATGTGAAATTCGGTGGCCTTCTGCATAGATTCGTCGCGCATATGCATGCCGAGCACCGTAGAAATGCCATACTGCGAAAGCTGCTGATAAACTTTATTGGATGGGTTAGTTCCGCCGGTCATCTCTACCAAAATTTTGCCCACGCGATGGCCGGGGCCGCCGGCAATAATCTTGGGACCGGCGCCATAGCGCTTGGCGGCTTTATACTCCGGCTCATTAAGCAGTATTTTTAAAATATCGCTGACGGTTTCCGGCTTTTTCTTTTTTAGTTCTTCGCGGATAAACTCGTCTACCAAATTATCGGTAATGGTGTGAGTACTCATGAAATTAATTTTCAGGAGCTTGGCCACGTCAATCGCCTGAAAATGGTTGAGAGGGTGTACACCACGACCAACTTCTTTAACTCGCTCCTCAAAAATTTTCTCGGCAATATGCACCGGCACGCCGATATTTTCGTAAACTTCCACCGACATTTCCATCACCTCATGCAAATTAGCCAGGGCTTTGCCTGCTGGGTGATGCGAAATTACCGCGTCAATTTTCTGTCCGCGCTCGTTGAGCTGGCTCGCGAGCAAAATATCGCTCGCGGAAATATCAATGCCGGCCAAAACTCGTTTAATCTTGGTTTTGCCGTCATCAACATGGACAAAACTGTCCGGATAGGGATTGGTAAGTTTTTCGGTATCAAAATATTCTTTTTCGCTCGGGCTTAAATCCTCGTACGCACGCTTAATTCGGGCTAAGTACTTTTGTACGCCCTTAAGCCCGCGCGGATCAGCCGCCATCCCCAGTTTGAGACCAAGATCAAAGATTTGTTTCACGCTTAACATAAACACTGATTTAAACTGAATTTTAATGGATTACGCGGATTATTTTATCATCTGTGTAATCCGTTTCGCTATCCGCGTAATCTGTGTTAAGAAGTAATACTTCATCCTAGCGCAGAACGGTGAACTTGTCAACTGTTCTTCGTCACCTCTACAACAACCTTTTCACCATCAATCTCAACCTCAACTCCAGCGGTTTTCTCATCTTCCGCCAGCTCATCGGCTAGGGTGCTCTTTTTAATTTCACCATTAGGATCCTGAAAAACACTTCGCAAAAGTTCGCTCCTCGTGTGGTACTTCACCATCACCCGATCGGCAATGGTGAGCTTTTGCTCTTTGCGCATTTGATTAATGGTGCGGACAATTTCCCGAGCCAGACCTTCTTTTTTGAGTTCATCAGTAAGCGTGGTATTGAGCCAGACAATCAATCCGCCCTCTTCTTTCGTAACCCACCCTTTATCCATAATTTTATCGGCAACCGTTACTTCTTTAACATTAAGCTCGTCGGCAATGATGCCAAGAACTTGGTGTGATAACTCCGCTTTATTAATGGTAAGCGCTTGAAGCGGCTGACGCACTCGTATTTTTTGTTCGGCCCGCAACGCCAAACCCAGTTCCACTATTTTTCTGGCCAAATCCATCTCGTGTAGCACCACGCGATTCTCGTGCGCAATCTCATCCGCCTTCGGCCAATCTTCCAGATGCACGCTTTCCAAAGTTCGGAGTTCGGAGTTCGGAGTTCGGAGGATTTGATATATTTTTTCGGCGATGAACGGAGTAAACGGCGCCATCAGTTTAGACAGCGTCAACAAAACTTCGTGTAGCGTGGCAAGCGCGAATTGTTTGTCCTGGTTATCTGGTGAGGCGCTAAGTTCGCCAGTGTCTTTAGCCGTAGTCCGTTTAAAGCGCTCGCGCGAACGGCGTAAATACCAGGTGGACAAATCATCGATAAAGTCCTTGATGGGCCGGCCGGCCTTGACGGTGTTATAATTATCCATATTTTCGGTAACTTCTTTCACTAACGCCTGTTGCTTGGCGAGAATCCAACGATCCAGTATATTCTTAGACTTTTGACTTTTGACTTTTGACTTTTGACTTTCACTGGCGTACATCAGATAAAACGTAACCACATTCCACAAAATATTGATAACTTTATTGTATGTCTCCCGCACCTCGCGTTCGTTGAATAATAAATCGTCCGCTTGCATCACTACGCTTGTCATGAGATAAAAGCGCAGCGCGTCAACGCCGTAGGTTTCGATAATTTTCCAGGGGTCGGGATAATTTTGTTTGGATTTAGAAAGCTTCTCCCCTTTTTCGTTGAGAACGGTGCCGGTAGTAACAACATTTTCAAAACTGATGTTGTTAAACAGCAACGCCGCCAGCGCGTGCATATAGTAAAACCAGGCGCGCGTTTGGGCGATATATTCGGCAATATACTGACCGGGGAACCGCGCCTCAAATACTTTTTTATTTTCAAACGGATAATGCCATTCGGCAAATGGCATGGAGGCCGACTCTACCCAGCAATCAATCACCTCCGGAATGCGCTCCATAATTCCGCCGCAAGCCTCGCACTTAAGCTTAATCCGATCAACAATATGTTTGTGCAAATCCAATTCGGCCACGTTATCGCTCGGAAACACCTCGCTAAAATTAATTGCTTTTTTCTTCAACTCATTAACACTCCCGATACACACGACATTATCACATTTACTCTCTGCGGTCGCTTTCATATTTTTCGTAGCTTTCGTATTTCGTACATTTGTGCACTTCCAAAACGGCAGCGGCGTGGCCCAATAGCGATTGCGCGAAATGTTCCAATCCGGCGCGGTCTCCAAAATATTTTGGAATCGTCCGTATTTCAGATGTTCGGGATACCAATTAATTTTTTTGTTGAGCTTAAGCAAGCGAGCTTTTACTTTTTGGATATTAATAAACCAAGCCGAGATCGCGTTGTAGATGAGCGGCGTTTCACAGCGCCAGCAGTGCGGATACGAATGGGTGTTTTGACTGCGATCAAAAATTAGTCCGCGTTCTTCCAAATCTTTTTTAATATCTTTTTCGCCCTGTTTAAAATATTTTCCCCGCGCCAAGGCCGGCGCGGCTTCGTTGTATTCGCCCCGCTCATTCAACATCGGCACCATGGGCAAATTGATCTTTACCCCCAAATTATAATCATCCTCGCCATAAATAACGGCCGTATGCACCACACCGGTGCCTTCGTCCGTCGTCACAAAATCCGCCGGCGCCACATAATACGCTTTTTTGCCCGTAGCGAGCACGGCGGGCAGATTAAACAGCGGTTCATACTCAAGCCCGACTAAATCAGACCCCTTTACTTTATTTCTTATTTCATATTTCCTGTTCCCAACGACTGCCTCTAGGCGATCTTTGGCTATGATGATTGACTCTTTCTCATTTTCAATATTCAATATCAAATATTCAATATCTCTGCCGACAGCCAGCGCCACATTACCCGGCAAAGTCCACGGCGTCGTCGTCCAGGCCAGAATATACACTGGTTCATCATCACTAAATCGTTCCTTGATTCTTGATTCTTGATTCTTGATTCTAAATTTCACCGTCACCGCCTCCTCCGTCAAATCCTTGTAACTGTTATCCATGGCCACCTCGGCTTTGGAAACCGGCGTCTCACAGCGCGGGCAATACATCAATACTTTGCGCCCTTCATAAATAAGGCCTTTGTCCCAAATGCTTTTTAACGCGAACCACACGCTCTCCATGTAAGTTGGGTCCATGGTTTTGTAAGCGTTATCAAACTCCACCCAGCGGCCGATGCGATCCACCATTTTTTTCCATTCCTGCGTGTACGTTAATACCATGGAACGGCACTCGGCGTTGAATTGTTCAATGCCGATATTTTCAATTTCTTTTTTGCCGGAAATTTTTAATTTTTTCTCGATAAGATTTTCTATCGGGAGACCGTGGCAATCCCAGCCCCACCGCCGCCGCACGCGATAGCCTTTCATGGTCCAATAGCGCGGCACCACGTCCTTTATAACCGAACTCAAAATATGCCCGTAATGCGGCAGACCGGTCGCAAACGGCGGGCCGTCGTAAAATACGTACGGTTTTTTCTCCGGACGATTATTTACCGACTTCTCAAAAGCCTTGGTTTTATCCCAATATTTTAAAATTTCTTGTTCTTCCTGGTTAGCGTTGTACATATAAGACACTACAAACTACTGACAAAAAATCTATTTATGCTATACTAGCAATATCACTATGAAAAAGACCCTTGTGGGGTTCCGTCCCCATCGGGGGCTTTTTTTTATTATCTAGCAAAGCGAGAGACTAGAATAAAACCGGCTTCCTGTAAATGAGTATACAAAGCCTTGTGCTTTGGCACTAAGCCAATAAACAGATACGCCCTCTCCACGCCATATTTCTCTTTAAGCCAAATGCGAAAACGCCGATAATCCAGCTTCCAACCCAAATCACCAATACCCTTGTGAAGATTGGCGGCGTCAATATACGCAAAATTTTTTTGTTTGGGGTACACAATATTTTTATAAAAATAGTCATTGTTTCTGTTCATGGTACTAAAAAAGCGGGAGTTTGTCAACAAAAAACCCCGATTTAATCAGGATTTTTTGAGAGTGCCCCGACATACGTCGGGGCGATAATGAGATGAGTGGCGCGCTACTGCGGCAGGCAGGCGTTGGGCGCCGCGCTAGAACTTCGCGTGGTGTTAATAAAGCGGCGAACTGTCTCCACCGGAATGGCGTAGACAAGTTTTCTATTCTCTGAGAGGCGTTGAATCAGCCCCACCAGGCTTCCTTGGCTATCAAAGATACCACCCCCGGAAGAGCCGGGAGCGATCCCTTTCGCTACCGGCTTAAGCTGCAACTTGGGGATTACTTTGTCAAAATCACTCCAAAAAATTCCTCTGCTATGGAACTGGAGCGGTGTGAAAGAGTGGTCATAAATTCCCTCCGGCGTGCTAATCGCGTAGAGTGTGCTACCGCGACGCAACTTGTCGCTTGACCCAAACGGCGCCACTTGAGGAAACTGCTTGGGCACCCAGAGTAGCGCCAAATCGAGCTGGTAATCGATGGCTACGAGCACCGCTTGCTCTTGGCTCACCTGACCATCGGTTTCGTAGCGCACTGTAATAGTGCGTTCCAAGACCTCTCCGATAACATGCGCGTCCGTAACAATGAACCCGTCGGTGGAGATAACAACTCCAGAACCATCGCCGAACTTCGCGACGTGGATTGTTACCGAAGTCTGGCAGCTAACCTCGCGCTTATTGCACATCTGCGGCCTAAAAACGCACGAAGTAATCAAAGAGAAGAAGAAAAGTGCCAACGCCAGCAAAGAATGTCTCATGGCAACCCTCCTTCATCTGCTAGGGTGTACTAGGTAACATATCATTATCTTTTAAAAAACACAATCATCAAAAAACCCCGACTGAATCGGGGTTTTTTGAAAGCGCCCCGACCTGTCTGCCGATAGGCAGGTGTTAGTCGGGGCATGGGCGAGTGAGTCGCCCGAGTATTATTTGAGTCGCTCGCGGAAGGGCGACTTGTTGAGGAAAGAACGGATCGTCCGAATGGGGATGGCGTAGCTAAAAACCGGGTTGCTGGCCTGCAGTAAACCGATGAGGAGCCCTCGTCGATCGTATACGCCGCCGCCGGAAGAGCCGGGAACAACACTGTTGCCGAGCATAATGGTGTTATCCCTGCTATCCCAATTGCCGATATAGCTCTTGATAAAGCTATGGTGGAGTATTCCGAAAGGAGTGGCGATCATGTACGCGGGGTCTCCGTAGCGCAGGCCATTATCCCACCCCAGGCGAACCGTTTCGGAAAAGCGTTGCGCTGTCTTTAGAAGAGCAAGATCGACACCAACGGTGTGGTCAATAGAGATGAGGCTAGCCATGGCGCTATCCACCTTACCAGCGCAGGTTTCGTAACGCACATGGATACTATCAGGTGGCGTCTTACCAATGACGTGGGCATCGGTCAAAATATACCCATCCTCGGAAAGGACCACTCCCGAGCCGGCGTTGGTACTTTTGATAACCTTTTCACCTTCGCCATCCTTTTCGATAATCTTCTCGCTAACTTTTACATAGACGGTCACCGACGCCTGGCAGTTCTTCAAGTGGCGAGGGTAACCTCTTGCCTCCACGCATTGAGGCAAAGAAAGGCTGGGGGCGGGAGCGGAGAAAATGCCGAGGCTCAAGGCCAGAACGAATTGATAGAGCCACATGATGATCCTCCTGTGTTGCGTTGTACAAAATGTAGCATAGCATGGTTGCCATAAATAAGACAAACGAAAGGGTTGCCAAAAGGGAGGCAGATGCTATAATAAACCCGTATGTTATATATCGCTTCCGATCACGCGGGCTACCAGCTAAAAAAATACCTAGTCCGCTATCTTAAAACTCAACTAAAGATACCTGTTGTCGACCTCGGCCCAGCCCGGTATAACAAGGATGATGACTATCCGGAATTTGCCTACCCTTTGGCCAAAACGGTGGCGGCCGACCATAAATCTCGAGGAATTATTATTTGTGGAACCGGCCACGGCGTCTGCATGGTGGCCAACAAAGTCCGGGCTATTAGGGCCATTGTCGGCTACAGCATCGAAGGCGCCGAACTGGGCCGCCGACATGAGGATGCCAACATTCTTTGTCTGGCTGCCCGCGTACTCTCCGAGGACCACGCCACTACGATCGTCAAAAAATTTTTGGAAACCGAATTCGAGCCTGCTCGGCGGCACGTCCGACGGTTGCAAGAACTGGAGAAGCTAGAAAAAGAAAATTAATATGATTATTGCGCCCGCTATCCTAGCCCCCACCTTTGAGCAATTCTCCCGCGAGCTTGCCAAGGTGGAAGACTTCACCGACTATGTTCAAATTGACGTGATGGATGGCGTGTTTGTGAACAACACTTCGTTTAAAGAAATTTCCCGGCTCTCTAAACTTTCTACTCGGCTCCGCTTTGAACTCCACCTGATGGTAGCAGACCCCTTGGCGGAAATGAAAAAGTGGCGCGGAGTTAAAAATGTCTTTCGCGTTATCTTTCATGCGGAGAGCGCCTCCGACCCGCTCCAATGTATCCGCTACGCGCGTGAAGCCGGCTGGCAAGTAGGCGTGGCGATTAATCCCGAAACGCCGTTAGCGGTTATAAACCACCACCTTGGCGAACTAGATCTGGTTCTATTTATGACCGTGCATCCAGGAAAGCAGGGAGCTTTGTTTATTCCGGCCGTCCTTAAAAAAATAAAACAATTTATTGCTTCGTCCCCACGGCCGCTGTGCGCGGTTGACGGGGGAGTCAATAAAAATAATATTAGAGAATTGTCCGATCTGGGGGTAGATATTGTGAACGTAGGCAAAAGCCTGGTGGGAGCCGAAGATGCCGGGAGGGCGCATGCGGAATTAATTCAAGTAATTGAAAAGTAGTATGGGTTCAGAATCTAAAAAGGGGGAAACGCCAAAAATAATTAGACCGCGAGAAGAGGCCGGTGAAAAAGAATTTCAAAAATATGAATGGCGCTTTCTGGAACTTATGCGCGCCATAAAAAATCCAAACTGCAGGGAAAAATTATTGACCGATGAAGACATCGAAGTTTCTCTGCAGGAACTAAGAATAAGCCTTGTAAAAATTAAAAATCCAAAAAACAAACAACTGCTTGCTAACTCGGAGCAAAGTTTTGATTTGATTTACCAATCTATAATTGATATTGTTAAACAACGGTATTTAATAGAGTTGAAAATTGTCCCGCCACAGCGGGATCCCGCCTCGCGGCGGTGATAAGCAAAAAAATTTACAAAAAAAAGAATAGATAATTACTATGCTCGACCTTCTCATAATCGGTGGGGCGGCGGTAGGTTGTAGCGCGGCCATCTATGCCGCGCGCCGCCAGCTCAATTTCCGTATCATTACCGAAAATATCGGCGGCGAAGTGGCGCTCTCCGGTGAGACCAACAATTGGCCCGGTATTATTAGCATCCAAGGTTATGAGTTAGCCCAAAAATTTTCCGAGCATGTAAAATCATACGGCGTTACCATCGAGGAGGGGTGGCTGGTACAGGATATCATGCCTCACCAAAAGTATCAGGTGGTGGTAGCCAAAGGCCCCACCGGCAAAATTGAAAAAATTAAAACTAAAACGGTAATTATCGGCACCGGTATTCACCCGCGGCGCCTGGGGGTGCCGGGCGAAGAAACTTTCAATCATAAGGGAATAACCTCCTGCACCGTTTGCGATGGGCCGCTGTTTAAAAATAAAGATACCGTAACCATCGGCTCGGGCAACAGCGCCCTCGAATCGGTTTTGATGATGGCGGAAATTTCTAAAACGGCCTATATTTTCAGCAAATTTTCTGATACTCCGGAAACACAGGGTGGGTTCCCTAAAGGTGACAAAATTTTGATTGATAAAATGAAAGCCAACCCGCGTATCAAAATTATTTATCAGGCTAAGACTATCGAAATTGTTGGCACTAAGACAGTGGAAGGGGTAAAGTACCACGATGCCAAGGGCGGCGAAGAGCTTTTGCCGGTACAAGGTGTAATGGTGCACGTGGGGATGATACCGAATAGCCAGTTTGCCACCGCTCTCTCCAGAAATCAGCAGGGAGAAATTATGGTTGATGCCAAATGCCACACGTCAGTTCCGGGTATTTTTGCCGGTGGCGACGTTACCGACATTCCCCATAAACAAATCGGTGTCGCCGCCGGACACGGCATCATTGCCGCTCTCGAAGCGATTGGATATGTGAACATGTGGAAGGAAAAATAAAACCATGTTAATATTGGAAATTGGATATTAGATATTTGAAATTTTCATTATATGCCTTTCTATAACCTCATCCCCTCGCTCCCCTGGCCATTGCTTGATGTGGTGATGAATGTCGTTGCCGGCTTGGGAGCAATTTTATTAACTTACGGTATTTTCCTCGAAGCCGAGCGCCGCCAAGACGCGGTGTTTGTCGTCGGGGCCGGGTGCCTCTTGGTCTACGCTCTCTGGATTGGCAACACCATATTTTCCGTGGCTATGGCCGGGGTGGCAGCGGCCAGTTTTATAGAATTGATTGAAATTATGCTTGGCCGGCACACCCATAGCGCCGAGTCGGTAGAAAAATACAAGCATCCGGAAATAAAATAATTTCTAATTATTATGTTCAGCTTAATTGCCATCGGCGACCCGATTATTGATACGCATATCCAGATTGACGATTCTTGCGCTGAATGTCGCGTGCTGGAAAACCGCAACCATCTTTGTTTTGATTATGGCAGTAAAATCCCAATTGTCGACAGTTTTCAGTCGCTCGGCGGTAACGCGCCCAATGTTGCCGTGGGGGCGGTGAAACTCGGCCTTGCGGCGGCAGTTGTAAGCACCGTCGGCGCTGATATGAATGGCGAAATGGCCGTACGCGAACTAAAAAACAAAGGAGTGGACACCTCATATGTTACTGCCGACAGCCAAGGCAAAACACGCTACTCAATTGTGCTCAATTACAAACAAGAGCGGACGATACTTTCCTACTCCGACAAGAAAAAATATGTCTGGCCCCAAGAAATGCCGGCCACAGCGTGGGTTTATTATACCGGCATGAGCGCCGGGTTTGAATCGATCCAAGAAAAACTTATTGCGTATCTCAAAAAACATCCCACCACCCGCCTAGCCGTTAACCCCGGTTCCTACATGCTAAAATACGCGCTTGACGCGCTCAAGGAAATTGTTACCCACACCGATGCGTTGATTATCAACCTCGAGGAGGCGCAACAAATTCTTGGCACTACCCTGGAACACGAAAAAAGTATCACCGGTATTATTCACGCGCTGATTGGTCTTGGTCCCAAGGAAGTAGCCTTAACCGATGCCGGGCGAGGCGCGTGGGTCGGCAATCTTGATGAGGTCTGGCACCTCGAAAGCTTTCCGGTAGAGGTAGTGGCCAAAACCGGCGCTGGCGACGCTTTTTCGGCCGCCTACCTCGCGGCGCGGCACTACGACCACGATATTGTACACGCTCTCGCCTGGGGGGTGGCTAATAGCTCCGGAGTAATCCAAGAGCACGGCCCGCACGCCGGTCTCTTGACTAAACCAGAAATTAAAAAAATGATAGCGCGATTTGCTACCATTCTCCCCAAAAAAATCTTCTAGCCTTTAGGCTGTCTCAACGCTCAAAAAAATCTATCGCCATGGGTATCTGAATCCCCCGCAGTCGATTAAAGTCGTATTTTCGTCCTTGGAAAAAATCTACCGATTGGCAAACCGCTTCGTAATCCAGCTCCGGTCCAAGGAGACACAGGCCAAATTCAAATCCACGAACTCGGGAACGGATTTCAGCGGCCAATACCGGATGATCTTGTTCCTGATCAGCTACTCCGCGCAGATGATGAAGAATTTTAGCAATCTCTCCCAACCGGTCGCTAAACTCACCGACACATTTAAGGTAACGCGGTCGTTCATCCCCAACCAGCGCCCGCTCAATATACTGGCGCACCTCGAGTTGCGTTTCAATAAGCGCCGGGCAAAGCTCGTTCCGCTCTTCACTTGTAAAAAAATCAGCGGAGTTGCCGGAATGCAGGTCGGCAAGCGTACCGCCATAACGTTTAAACTCCTCGTATTTATTTTGTACCGCCAGAGATAATTTGGGCAGTAAAAAGTGTTCGGCCACCTGTGTTTCGGCCACCGCCAAAAATTGGCGGCAGGCTTGGTTCCATGGCCACGTCTCATAACCAAAGGCAATCATCGTATCTTCAATTTCTTCAACCGTGACTGTTGAACTTTCTTCCAAATGACGAAGCGCCCGCTCCATTTTTTGCTTCATGCTCTCGGGAAAGAGCGGCGGGAGACAGTCGTAGAGATGATGGAAGATGGCGAGGGTTGATTGCATAGTAAGATGTCATTGCGAGGAGCGAGCCGTCAGCGAGTGACGTGGCCATCCCCTGGCTTATAAATACATTTGTTAATGAGTTATTTCTGAAATCAGAGGGATTGCTTCGCTCGCCTTGGCGTAGCCACGCTTCGGCGAAGCCAGGTCGCTCGTACCTCGCTTCTCGCAATGACATTGGCAACATGGTACATGCCTATCCCAGCCGCCACGCTCACATTCAAGCTGTCTTTGCGGCCGCGCATCGGTATGGAGACTGCTTCATCGCAGTATTTAAGAATATTCTTGGTAACGCCGGTTTTTTCGTTACCTACCACCAGAGCGAGAGGATATCGCGGCTTCCACCTAGATATAGTAACACTTTTTTTAATTTGCTCCAAAGCGACGACATTAAATCCGGCGGCTTTGAGTTTTTTGAGGATAGGCACGGTCTGTTTACAATACTCCCATGGCACCCATTTTTCAGCGCCCAAAGACACTTTGTCTATCTGCACATGCGGCGGGCAAGGAGTATGCCCAGATAAATAAATCTTATCAACGCCGGCGCCGTCAGCCGTTCTAAACATGGCGCCGACATTATGTCCGCTTCGGATGTTGGGGAGAATTAGGACAAATTTATTCATACATCTTTCGTTAGTCTCCCTCTCCCTCGGGGAGAGGGGCGGGGGGTGAGGGCTCAACTCACGCTCCACGAATTTACCCTCACCCTTTATCCCTCTCCCCGAGGGAGAGGGAGGTGACCCAGAGCGATTGCCCGGCGCAAAGAGCCACCGCGAGCGCGTCGGCCGCGTCATCGGACTTAATTTTTCCCTTGATTCCAAGAATCATGGCCACGACTTTTTGCATCTGCCCTTTTTCCGCCCGACCATAGCCAGTCATCGCTTGTTTAACTTGGAGCGGCGTAAATTCATCAATCGGCAATCCGTTTTCCACGCCAGTAAGGATAATCACTCCGCGCGCCTGGGCCACTTCAATAACGGTTTTGGCATTTTTGAAATAAAAAATTTCTTCCACCGCCATCCGCGTCGGCTTATAGCGCGTAATAAGGCTGCTGATTTCTTTGTGAATTTCGGCCAGGCGATCGACAAACGAATTTTTAGGAGAGGTCTCGATACAGCCATGCGCCACTTCCCGCCAGTCGTTCCCTTTACTTTGTTCAACAATGCCGTAGCCGACTTTGCCGAAACCGGGATCAATACCGAGGATGCGATGCATAATGTGGAATAAAAAATAGATGATGCCTCTATTTTACTCTAATAAAAATTTATTGCCAAAGCCAATACTCCCCCATCACCTGTTCCCATATTTTCATCGCTCGTTCGCCCCGCTTAGCGGGGTCTCACTCGCTCAAAAATAGAAGAGCGCCCCGCAGTTGCGGGGCGCTTTGTTGCGAATGCGAGCCGACCGCGTGCCGCCTTAGCTTCAGCGGTGGCGCAAGGATCCAAGCGACCTCGACAGTGCCGAGGTGCCCCAGAATCCAAGGGCTTACTTGTGGCGTAGAATCAGGTGGCGGCCGTCCCAGCCGCGGCCGAGCCAGGCCCAGACCTGGACCCAGCGGCCGCCGCGCCAGCAGACGCAGGCGACGTTCTCGGGGTAGCCGGGGTACCGCCAGTCCATAAAGATGAAGGCGACCTTGCCCCGCAACGCGGCGGAGATCTCGTCCTGGTGCTTCAGGAGGTGCTGACAGTCATCCTCGCCGCGGGGTGGGCCTTCGGCTCCTTGACGCGGGTCGACCATCGTGCTGCCGAACACGCTCGGCTCTTTCCTCTTGAGGAACGAGAGGATGTCGTAGGTGCGGCCGCCGACGGTCATCGAGTCGGGGGCGAGCGTCGCGGCGAACGCCCTGACAGCCATGATGTTGTCCGAGATGACTAATGCCGCGAACAAATCATCGCCGATCTCCCGCTGCAAGTGCGCTGCCGAACGAAGGGTGTTCATTGCCTTTTCCTTTGCCTCCTCATTACGAGAAAGCTCACTCCTTGCCACAACGGCAAAGAGGAAAGCCATCGTTTGTGGCCTTCTCTATGTATACTTACTTACAAATATACAGAGAGAAAACAAGGAAAACTTGTATTTATGTGACAATTTTAATAATAGTACAAAAAAGGCAACTTGTCAAGTCAAGAGGCGAAGTGTTTTTGAGGTATTTAAAGAAGTCGGCTTTCATCAAACAAAAAACCGCTCACATTTGTGAATGGCTCCCACCTCACCGTAGAGACGTAGCGCGCTACGTCTCTACATCTTCTCTGATCTTTTCTCTACCACCCCCCAATCAATCGCCTTAAAAAAAGCTTCGATATAATCCGCGCGTTTGGTGTCGTAATCCAGCATAAAGGCGTGTTCGAAGACGTCCATGATGAGAATGGGAGTACAGCCGGCGAAGTGCCCGACGTCATGTTCGTTAATCCAAACATTAAATAAACGACTGGCCTCCTGATCAAGATAGACAACCGCCCAGCCAATGCCGCGCATCATGCCAACGGCCTTAAAATCTTTTTCCCAATTTTCAAACGATCCAAAATCTTTTTCTAGTTTTTTCACCAACTGTGGACTGCTTCCGCCAGAGGCGGATCCGCCTTTGGCGGACATGTTGCCAAAATAATATTCGTGTAAACGCATGCCGTCAAACTCCCAGCCAAAGCGGCGTTTCATTTCAGCATACTGTGGAGTGCCCGCCTTACCGTCTTTAACGAGAGCGGCAAGTTCATCGGACAATTTGTTCGTGTTGGTGACATAGCCTTGGTAGAGCGTGAAGTGATTTTTTAAAAGCTGGTCGCTAAACCCGGCGGTGCCGAGAAGGTGATCGTAATTTTTAGGAGCGTAGGGCATATGTTTTTGTTATTCCCCCCTTGAGGGGGGCTTATGGGGGATGTTGGCCGTGGGTGGCTATCCCTTTTTAATTTTTTAAAATTGTTTGTCTGGTAGCCCATGATTGACGAGAACATCCCCCTCACCCCCCCTCAAGGGGGGATTACAACGTCCCCCACCAAGTCCACTCAGGCTTTCTTCTTAGTCAGCCACCGAAATAATTGCATCCCGAGTACGGCTCCGACGGCCGGAGCGAACGCGTACATTAAAGAGAGTGACCCGATTCCAAGGGCCACGGCCGGATTTAGGACCGCGTTAGAGCCAATGCCCGCGGCCAGAGAAAGTCCAAGCAGAAGGGACGAGCCAACCACGACGCCGGAAAATTCAGCTGGAACCGCCGCCGAGGCCACTGCCGCGACTCCAAAAGCAAAAATGAAGGCGCCGAGAAGCTCGGCCCAGCCGATGGTGAGGGTGGTGCCAGCTGTAAGAGCGCTGGCGAGTCCCAACCAGCGAGCGACACCTAACGCCAGAGTTGCTCCCGCCAACTGGGCGAACACGTAGCCGACCGCTCGGCCCAGAGTAATTTTACGCAAACTCAAGAGACCCACGGTGATAGCCGGATTAAAGTGCGCTCCGGAGATAGGGCCAAGGAGATAAACAAATAAACCCAGGGTCAACGCGGCTATTAGCGGCGTGGGAACAGGAAACGAGCTGTGCAGAGACAAGCTAACTGCCAAGGTCAAAACCGCGGTGCCAAACAATTCCGCAATATAGTTTTTCATAGTATGAAAAATTGAGGATTAATAAATAATAATTTCTCTACATTATAGAGAGGAGTGTTGTTATATGTAACCACAGGCAATACGCTATGTCAAACCAAAAGACGTCCCATCGGGACGTCTTTTTAATCTTATAATCTTTTAGTCTTCTTATCTTATTTCTTATATCCTGTTCCTGCCGGAATGAGGCGACCGATGATGACGTTCTCCTTGAGACCTTCCAAGTAATCGATCTTGCCGGTAGAAGCGGTATTGATAAGGATGCGAGCGGTCTCTTGGAAAGAAGCGGCCGAGAGGAAGCTTTGAGTGGAGAGAGCAACCTTGCTGACCCCGAGTAAGAGCTCGCGCGCGGTGGCCGGCTTGCCGCCGCCTTCTTTCTTGGCTTGGCGATTGCAAAAATCAAAGTGCGATTTCTCTACAATTTCACCCGGTAAGAGCTCGGTATCTCCGGCATCTTCCACGTACACGCGGCTAAACATCTGGCGGATAATTAATTCCACGTGCTTGTCGTTTACTTTCTGACCTTGCGAAGAATAAATGTTCTGTACTTCTTGCAGAACATAGCGCTGTACGGCCGCCCGGTCCCTCAAATCAAACAACTCTTGCAGATTAATACTGCCGTCGGTAAGTTGAGCGCCCTTTTCCACCTCGTCGCCGGTCTTTATGTACAATTTATACCCAAGCGGAATAATGTATTCGCGCACGCGCGGGCCCTGGTACTCCAGACTGACAATGTTTTTTGTTACTTTCACTTTGCCTTCATACTTGGCTTTAATCTCCTCACCCGAGGAACCGCGCACCACCAAGACCTCATCTTTGGCAACGTCCGCGCCATCTTTAACCACAATATCGTCTTCGGATTTACACTTTATTTTCATTTCCTCCATGCCTTCAAAATGAATCTTAATGATTTTCTGCCCGCGGCGGCCCTCAAAAATTTTCTTGCCCGAGGGCGAAGTTACAATTTTACCGTCCGCGTCTTCTATCTCTGCTTTACCAGCGACTTCGCAAAGTACTGCCTGGTGCTTGGGAGTCCGTACTTCAAAAAGTTCTTCCACACGCGGCAAACCCTGGGTAATATCGCCACCGACAACACCACCGGTATGGAATGTGCGCAGCGTGAGCTGGGTTCCCGGTTCACCGATAGATTGCGCCGCGATAATACCTACCGCGACGCCGTAGGCGACCGGCTCATTGTTGGACAAATCTAGGCCGTAACATTTACGACAGACGCCTTTGCTTAATCGGCACTGAAGCAAACTCCGCACATGCACCGATTCCACGCCGTGTTCCTCAATTAAACGCGCCATTTTATTGTCAACAACTCCGCCAGCCGGCACCACCACTTCTTTACCGATCTTTAAATCAGCCACCACATAGCGGCTCCAAACACGGTCGGAAAGCAGTTCACCCATTTCTTTGGATTGTTCTACCGTAAAAATTTCACCAATATTATCGCCGCAATCTTCTTCAACAATAATCACATCCTGGGCCACATCTACCAAGCGTCGAGTTAAGTACCCGGCGTTGGCTGTGCGCAAAGCCGTATCCGACAAGCCTTTTCGGGTACCGTGAGAAGAAATAAAGAATTCCAACACCTCAAAACCTTCTTTAAAGTTACCTTTAATCGGAAGCTCAATAATGTCGCCTGATGGCGACACCACCAGACCCTTCATGCCCATCACCTGGCCGAGCTGGCCGTAGGTGCCGCGGGCGCCGGAATCAATCATGGCGTAGACCGGGCCGCTGGTATTAAGAATATTCTTGATGTTGGCCATAATCTTTTCTTTGGCCTCGGTCCAAATTTCAATAATCTTGGCGTGTCGTTCGCCTTGGGTGATGAGACCTTCCTGAAACTGCTCTTCCATTTCCCGCACTTTTTCATCGGCCTCGCGAACGAATTGTGGTTTCTCGGGAATCTTCGGGAAGTCATCCATGCCTAAAGAATAACCGGATTTGGTGACATAGCGGTAACCGAGATTTTTCAGCTCATCAAGAAAGTAGGCGGTCTCTTGCTGGCCGTAAAGCTCCAAACATAAACGGATGATGCGAGCCAGGCTCTTCACATTGATAGTTTCGTTGAAATAAGGAAGCTTGGCCGGTATCACTTCATTAAACAGAATTCTTCCAACCGAGGTTTCTAACATTGGGCTGCCATCGGCCGCTAATTTATCCAGATTAGCAAACCGTACTTTGATGCGCTCATGAAGAGTTATGATCCGATTCTTGTAGGCTAACTTGGCTTCCTTCTCGGAGGCAAAAAATTTCTTCACTTCTCCGGCATCGCCAATATTATAATGCGTGAGGTAGAAACAGCCGAGCGCGATATCTTGCTTGGGAGTGATTACTGGCTGGCCGGTGGCTGGCTTGAGCAAGTTTTTTTCCGCGGCCATAAGATTCTCGGCCTCATAGCGAGCCTCGGCCGTGAGCGGCAAATGAACGGCCATCTGGTCGCCATCGAAGTCGGCGTTAAAAGCGGTACAAACGAGCGGATGCAGCTGAATGGCCTTGCCTTCCACCAAGCGCGGGTGAAAGGCCTGGATGCCAAGGCGGTGTAAAGTCGGAGCGCGGTTGAGAAGGACGCGCGTGGTTTTGGTTAGCTCTTCCAAAATATCCCAGACTTCATCGGCTTCGGATTCAATAAAACGGCTGGCGCTCCGGACATTGTGGGCCAGCTCTCGTCTAATAATTTCTCCCATGATAAACGGCTTGAAGAGTTCCAACGCCATGCGCTTGGGGAGTCCGCACTCATCGATATTAAGCTGCGGGCCGACGACGATGACGGAGCGGCCGGAGTAGTCCACGCGCTTACCAAGCAAATTCTGGCGGAAACGTCCCTGCTTGCCTTTTAAGATGTCAGCGAGCGAACGCAGTTGGCGCTTTTGTCCGGTGGAGGCGGTAACGGTTTTGGCGTGCCGAGCGTTATTGTCAATGAGGGCATCTACCGCTTCTTGCAACATGCGTTTTTCGTTGCGGCAGATAACCTCGGGAGCATCCAGCTCCAAGAGGCGGCGCAAACGATTGTTGCGATTAATCACCCGGCGATATAAATCATTCAAATCGGAAGTGGCAAAACGGCCGCCATCCAAAGCTACCATCGGGCGTAAATCCGGCGGGATAACGGGAATATTATTGAGAATCATCCACTCGGGACGAATTTTATTCATGGCTAGGCTGCGCAACAATTTTTTGCGCCGAATAATGCGTTCGAGCTTAGCGCCTTTAGAGATCTGCTGTTCAGCCTCCAATTTTTTAACCGTTTCTTCTAGATTGATACGGCCGAGTAAATTATGAATCGCTTCGGCCCCAATGGAAGCCTCAAAGAGGTGCCCATAGCGCAAGGAAAGCTCCTGATATTTGTTCTCCGAAACAATTTTTAAAACTTGCAATTCCTTTAACTCTTTTTCGGCTTGCTGAAAATCCAGGTCAAGCGCGCGACGCTTGCGATTGGCTTCTTCTTGAAGCGAAGCCATCGCTTCGCTCGTGGCTTTATTGTCCTGGGCTGTTTTCACGGCCTGCTCAAGCTCCCGTTCAATCTGTTTTTTCTTGGCCTTATATTCCTGACGGAGCAAATCGGAAGTTTGTTTTTTGCCGCTCTCATCAACGTGGGTAATAACAAATGAAGCAAAGTAAATTACTTTTTCCAGGGCCTGGGCCGATAAATCCAGGGCCAAGCCGACTTTAGAAGGAACCGAGCGCAAAAACCAAATGTGAGCCGCCGGCGCGACCAGCTCAATGTGCCCCATGCGCTCGCGGCGGACGAGTGAATGAGTGACTTCGACGCCGCACTTATCGCAGATAATACCTTTATAACGAATTTTTTTGTATTTTCCGCAATAACACTCCCAATCTTTCACCGGTCCAAAAATTTCTTCGGCAAACAAACCGCCCTTCTCCGGTTTTTGGGTGCGGTAATTGATGGTTTCGGGTTTCGAAACTTCGCCGTACGACCAGCCGCGGATGACTTCCGGAGAAGCTAGTTTAAGCCGAATAGCGTCGAATTGCATGGAGTGTAGTTGATCGCGAAGCATATTGATTCAGTTATTTGCAAGATTTAGTTCCATCAAAATGTACGAGAGTACGAACCGTTACGAAACGATTTTGTTGTTCGTATTTTCGTAGTTTTCGTATTTCGTACATATTTTTATTTTTGTTCCGTTCGCGTCTCCGCTCCCTGCTCTCCGAACTCAATTTTACGCTGTTTCTCTGCTTCGGCCTTTACTTCTTCGGCGGGGCGATATTCCCCCGATTCGGAGCGGCTCAAAAGTTCAACATCAAGGCCGAGACCCTTCAACTCGCGCACGAGTACGTTAAATGATTCCGGAATATTTACTTTGTTTACCGGTTCACCTTTGATAATCGCCTCATACGCCTTGGATCGTCCCTGCACATCGTCCGATTTAATGGTAAGCATTTCTTGAAGAGTGTGGGCGGCGCCATAGGCCTCAAGCGCCCAGACTTCCATTTCTCCAAAACGCTGTCCGCCAAACTGGGCTTTGCCGCCGAGCGGCTGCTGGGTGATTAAACTGTAAGGGCCAATGGAGCGCTGGTGAATTTTATCTTCCACCATGTGATTGAGCTTCAACATGTAGTTATATCCGATGGTAGCCTTGTGATCGAATGGATCCCCGGTGCGGCCATCGTAGAGCTGAATTTGTCCGTTAGTTGGAAAGCCGGCCTTGCTCAATTGTTCTTTAATTTGCTCTTCGGTAACGCCATTCAATACCGGAGTGGCAATCTTATAACCGAGAGCGTTAGCCGCCAAGCCCAGGTGGGTTTCTAAAATCTGACCCAAGTTCATACGAGAAACAACGCCAAGCGGAGAAAGAATAATATCAACCGGAGTGCCGTCTTCCAAAAACGGCATTTCTTCTACCGGAACCACCTTGGATACGACACCTTTATTGCCGTGGCGGCCGGCCATTTTATCGCCGACCTGGATTTTGCGCAAATCCGCCACCGTTACTTGCACGCGCTTAACCACCCCAGGCTCAAGCTTATCGCCGTTTTCCGCGGAGAAAATTTTAATATCAATAACCTTTCCATGTTCGCCGTGTTCCAAATAGAGGGAGGAGTCGCGGACATCGCGGGCTTTGTCGCCGAATATGGCGCGCAGTAGCCGCTCTTCAGCGCTAAGTTCAGTTTCGCCTTTTGGCGTAATTTTACCTACTAAAATATCGCCGGATTTTACTTCGGCGCCGATTCTGATAATACCTTCGCTGTCCAAATTCTTTAACTTTTCTTCACTGACGTTTGGAATATCGGCCGTCACTACTTCCGGCCCAAGTTTAGTTTCAGAAACATCAATGGTATAATCCTCAATGTGAATGGAACTATAGCTGTTGTTTTGTACCAATCGCTCGGAGATGATGACGGCGTCTTCATAGTTGAAGCCGTCCCACACCATATAAGCCACCAAAACATTCTGGCCCAAAGCCAATTCGCCATCACGAATAGAGGGGCCGTCGGAAAGCGGCTGGCCGCGTTTTACTTTTTGTCCCAACTCCACCACCGGATGCTGATCGATGCAGGTGGAATGATTGGAACGTTTAAACTTGCTTAACGGATAGGTATGTTTTTGTCCTTTCTTTCCGGCCAGCACAATGTGGCTGCCGTCTACCTCGGAAATTTCTCCATCCTCCTCGGCCAAAACCATATAGCCGGAATAAAGAGCGGCTTCGTGTTCAACGCCAGTTCCAACAAGCGGCGCTTCCGGTTTAATACACGGCACGGCTTGGCGCTGCATGTTGGTGCCCATAAGCGCTCGAGTAGCGTCGTCATGTTCCAAAAAAGGGATACAGGAGGTGGCGATGCTTACAATCTGGTTGGAAGCAACATCAAGATATTCAAGCTCATTACTATTGGCAGCTCCCGGTTTGCCGTAAAGGCGTGCCGGCACCATTTCTTCAAGGAAGTAACCTTTGGCATCTGTTTTGGTGCTGGCGGCGGCCGTGATAATTTTTTCTTCTTTAAAAGAATTTAGGTGAACAATTTCGTTGGTAACGCGCGGTCGCGTTGGAATTTTCTTGAGCTTAAGTTTGGAGAGTTTCGCGGCAATCTCCTTGGTGATGAGGGCGCCGTCTTTGAAATCGCCGATGTCGCCGCGCAGAATTTCACCCTCGGTAAAACGCGCGTCGTTTTCCACCTCGCGCAGAACTTTCCGATAAGGAGTCTCGATAAAACCAAATTCATTGATGCGGGCAAAGCTTGCGAGATGGTTCACCAAACCGATGTTCGGACCTTCCGGTGTCGCAATGGGGCAGATTCTTCCGTAGTGAGTGGTGTGCACGTCGCGTACCTCAAAGCCGGCGCGATCGCGAGACAAACCGCCGGGCCCAAGAGCCGAAAGGCGGCGCTTATGTTCGAGCTCGGCCAAGGGGTTGGTCTGATCCATAAACTGCGACAACTGTGAACTCATGAAAAATTCGCGAATGGCGCTGGTAACCGGCCGGGCGTTAATAAGCTTGTTGGGGGTGAGCTGATCGAGCTCATAGGTGCTCATGCGATCTTTAATAATGCGTTCCATTCTGGCCAAACCAACCCGGAAACGATTTTGAGTAAGCTCGCCCACCGCGCGCACGCGGCGATTGCCGAGGTGATCCACATCATCGGGCTCTTCCTGGCTGATGTTCAAGCGCACTATCTCTTTCAGCACCAGCAATAATTTTTCCGGAGATAAAATGCGGTTGTCTTTCTTTTCGTAATCTTCGGCGGTATAACCGAGATCAAATTTCGTATTAAATTTGTAAACCCCGACGCGGCCCAAATCGTAGCGTTCAAAATTAAAGAACATGGCATAGATCAAACTTTTGGCGTTATCGGCCGTAGCCAAGTCGCCGGGACGAATACGCTTGTAAACTTCAATCAAACCCTCGTCCATATTTTTGGCTAAATCTTTTTTGATGGTGGCGTCAACAAAATCAATGCTAGGATGCTTGTTAACATCTTTAAATAATTCTACGAGTTTTTCATCGTCGCCAAACCCGAAAGCGCGCAAAAGCGAAGTGGCGGCCACCTTGCGTTTGCGATCAACTTTAATCCAAAGGACATTATTTTGATCGGTCTCTATTTCAATCCAGGCGCCCCGATTCGGAATAATTTTGGCCCCATAGTAGCGGCGGCCGCGAATGTTCTCGGCGGTGAAAAAAGCGCCGGCGCTTCTAATGAGTTGGGAAACCACCACGCGCTCAATGCCGTTAACCACAAAAGTGCCGCGTTCGGTCATGGCGGGAACATCCCCAAGATAAATTTCCTGCGCTTTAGATTGCTTGGTGCGCTTGTTGGCTAAGCGCGCTGTCACGCGGAGCGGCGCCTCATAGGTAATGTTGCGCTCGCGGCAGGTGGCCTCGTTAAAACGGGGCTCATCAAGATAATAATTTTCTAAATATAGTTCTAGATCGCGGCCGGTAAAATCGGTGATGGGAGAAACTTCTTCAAACAATTCTTTAATGCCGAATTTTAAAAACCAATCATAAGAAGTTTTCTGAAGCTCAATTAGATCGATGGCGGGAACCGCGGCTATAGGCTTCAAGAATTTCCGCTCCGTGTCTTTTATCTCGCGGTGCTTAAAAATGGGCGGCATAGCATGGAGTTAAAAGTGAAAAGTATTTTGCAAATATTTTGCAAATAGAGAAACGACAACAAAAAAGCGCCTCTCGGTAAGGCTTGCTTTTGGTTTGTTATTGTTTAAGCAAAAACGGCAAGGCGAACATCAATTTGGACATGACCATTGTGATTACCTTGCGCCCCGATGTTCATCGGGGCACTAGCGGCGCTACCAAATTTTAGCTTAACTAAGCAAAAATATAGTGAGCGCTCGAGTGAAGTTAGTTGAAGTAGCTACATCTTACCTTAAAGCATTTGGTTTGTCAAATTAAACAGGTGGATAAGTTCTTGTCAAGAATTATCGTTACTTTGGCTAACGTAAAGCCAAAAATGTATTTTTTCTAAACCAGCGTTCCCTAATTATCCACAGGGTCATTCGACCCTGCAAGCAGGGTCATTCGACCTTGCAAGCAGGATCATTCGACCTTGCAAGCAGGCCAATTACTCTATCGGCGCTACGGCCTGCCATCACCACAGCGGGGTCCCGCCTCATGGCGGTGGCAAGCAGGAGTGTTTTGAATTAACTATTTGGCCTTGACCCCGCACCTACGCGAAGCATCGTACACGGGGTTGACATAATTTGTACTTAACCTTAAGGTAGTAATAAGGAGGAAATAATCATGAAACGATTATTTGTTTGCTCGTTTGCGCAGCTGCTCGCGGCCTTGGCCCAAGACATCGTCCGCCTGGGCCACCTCGAGAATGCCTTCTTCTTTTTTCCCTTGCATCCCAAGGGCTACTTCCTCAACGAGAGGGAGGTGGAACCAGGACCGTTCTTTGATGATGGTCGCCAGCAGGTCCATCTGGAACGGTTTCGTGAAATCATCCCGTTCCTTCTCAACGCAAAAAAGGAAGGGCGCGCCTGGTACTCCGATCACGGCGCGGTGGCCATAGACGAGTGGCTTAGTCGAATTGGCTACACCCGAATCGTGAATAATAAAAGAAACTTCAGCGCCATTGTGGACCACATGAAGGCGCTGATGAATCAAGGCAAAATTGCCATCGTTGGCGGCGGCGTTTCTTTTTCCGCCCTTAGCGAGGCGCTGAACAAATGGGAAAATGAACTCAACTGAAAAGTGCGCGGCTCGAACACCTTTCAGAAACATTTCTTTCGAACCTCTACAAAAACATCCCGACTAAGTTGTAGAGACGCCCCGACGTGATATCGGGACGTCTCTACTTTTATTTTTATCCACAGTTTAATTTCCTTGACTTTTTGCCTGTCTGAACTACAATCTAGTCAGCGCTATTTTTCTCTACCAAACTGCGGTAGAGTTGATGTCTCAACCGAATCGAATCCCTAAAAACACTCTCTCTTTTTACCCTTAACCATTCATTTGTTTTTGGGTAAAGTTTTCTAGGTTCGACTCGTAGTTAAAACACACAGCTCTTCCCGCAGTTTTGTGGAGAAAAATAAACCCCGCACCGTTCTGGTGCAGGGTTTGTTTTTTAATCGCCGCTCCCTCTACGGAGAGGCTGGGCGAGGGATGGTGATAAGGTTCAAAAAATATGCTATACTAAAAGTACCTATGACACGACTGCGTCAACCGCGTCAACGCCGGCTTGCTTTCACCGAACGCGTCAATCTTAATCCCGAAATAAGCCGTGGGCTCATGGCTATTTTGTTATTTAGCGTGAGCGGGCTCTCTATCTTGAGTTTTTTTTCTTTGGCTGGCGTCGCCGGACAATTCATTGATTCTCTCTTGGCCCTTACGTTCGGGCAAGTACGTTATGTTTTTCCGATTATTCTTTTGCTAAGCGCGATACTCCTTATTAAGGATTTGGATTACGAATATCGCTCCACCCATATCTTGGGGGGGGTTTTATTTTTTTTAAGCTTCAATGGCTTGGTCCATTTGCAAAAACCGCTCAATGAGATGGTGGATTCAGCCCTGCAGGGCTATGGCGGAGGGCTGGTGGGCGTGGCTTTGGCCTGGCCGCTATTAAAATACGCGGGCTTCTGGGGCGGCCTGGTGGTTTTATTGGGGCTGTTATTCGCGGCGCTTGTATTTTTATTCAATACCTCGTTGGCGCAAGTTGTCGCCTTGCATAAAAAATTATTTTTGGTATTAGGTTGGAGCGGCCGAAAAATAATTGATTTTTTTTATTCTTTTAAAAATAAATCCCCTGCTTTCTCTATTCAGGGAGACTACCGGCTCGCCTCTTCCGAGCGCGCCTTGCTAACCCCGGATAAGAACGATGATGGCGAAGAAGAAACGCGTTTATTTCAGCACCGCGCCATTGTTAAAAAACACGAAATGCATGGGGGCGGCGGCGAAGAGGACATCCCCATCACAACAAAATCCAAGGCGCCGGTACGGGATCTGCCGCCGATCAGCCTACTCCGCACCACCAAAAGCATACCCACCTCTGGCGATATTAAAAATAACGCGGAAATTATTAAAGATACTTTCCAAAATTTTGGAATTGAGGTGGATATGGGCGAAGTAAGAGTTGGCCCGACCGTAACACAGTATTCTCTAAAACCATCTAAGGGCGTAAAGCTTACCCGCATTACGTCCCTATCAAATGATTTATCCCTTGCCCTCGCCGCTCACCCCATTAGAATCGAGGCGCCCATTCCCGGCAAATCACTGGTTGGCATTGAAGTGCCGAACGAAAAAGTGGCTGTGGTAACGCTCAAAGAGCTTTTAGAGAGTCCGGAATATCAAAAACGAGAACATAATATGCAGATCGCGCTCGGCAAAGATGTGGCCGGAAAAGTGTGGCTGGGTGATTTGCCAAAAATGCCGCATTTGCTTATAGCGGGAGCGACCGGATCGGGTAAAACCGTGTGTATAAACACTATTATTTTGAGTCTGCTGTTTCAAAATACTCCCGAAACCCTGCGCCTGATTATGGTTGATCCGAAACGCGTGGAGCTTACCATCTATAACGGCATTCCTCATTTGCTAACTCCGGTAATTACCGACTCTTCCAAAACCATCAATGCTCTAAAGTGGACTATCGGCGAAATGGAGCGGCGCTTTGATGTGCTGGCCGCCTCCGAAAAACGCGACATCGCTTCCTACAACAAAGAGGCTCTAGAAAAAATGCCGCACATTGTATTTATCATTGATGAGCTGGCTGATCTTATGGCCACAACCGCCTCCGAGGTGGAGGCGGGCATCATTCGTCTCGCGCAAATGGCCCGCGCGGTGGGTATTCACCTTATCGTCGCCACCCAGCGCCCCAGTGTCGAGGTTATTACCGGTCTTATGAAAGCCAACATTCCGGCGCGCATCGCTTTCTCGGTGGCTTCCCTCATTGATTCGCGCACGATTCTAGACTGCGCCGGAGCGGAAAAACTCTTGGGTCGCGGCGATATGTTGTTTTTAACCGCCGAACTCACGAAGCCCAGGCGTCTGCAAGGCGCTTTTGTGTCCGAAGAAGAAATGAAAGAGGTGGTGAATCATCTTAAAGGAGACGAGCCGCCCGAATACAATGAATCTGTTGTGTCCAAGGGAGGCGGCGCCATTGGCACCGTAAATATGTTTGGCGGCCCGAGCGATGACCAGGATCCGATATTTGAAGAAGCCAAGCAGTTGGTGCTTGAATCGGGCAAAGCCAGCGCGTCACTTCTCCAGCGCCGGCTAAGAGTAGGCTACGCGCGCGCCGCGCGTTTGCTTGACGAGCTTGAGGAAGCTGGTATAGTAGGTCCAGCCGATGGCGCCAAACCACGCGAAGTATTCACCGAACATTTACACCGTGAGGAACCGGAAGAAATGCCCGATGAGGAGCAGACCATGGATGCGGGCGGAACGGTATTGGACCCGGCCGAGAATAATTCCGAAAAAGAAAAAACGATTTAGACATTAGGATTTGGAAATTATCTTAGAAATTAGGTATTAGGTGAATTAGAAATTGGTATGAGCATATTCTGCTACAAAAAAATTGAAGCCGCTCTCTGCCTGGGCGAGAAATTTAAAAAAAGACGCGCCGAGCTTGGACTATTGCTCACCGCTATTTCGAAAGCAACCCGTATCCCATTAAAATATCTGGAAGCGATTGAACAAGACAATTTTTCAAAACTTCCGGCGGCTAAAACATATCGCCTGGCATACGTGCGGGAGATTGCTCGCCTGCTAGAACTAAACGCGGGAGAATGCGTTCATCAGTTTGTGAACGAAGGCGGGCTCAACGCCATACCGGTAGCGCACCCTCGCCAAAGTATTAAATTGACAATGTTTTCTTCTGTTTCAGTTTTTCTCCGCGCCGCGCTTTTGAGCGGCGCGGTTGCGCTTTTTTCCGGCTACCTTATTTGGCAAGTCAAGGGCATCTTAGAGCCGCCTCGCCTTATAATATATTCTCCGCTCGAAGGACATGTGTTGAGCCAGCCGAGTACCACGGTAGAAGGCGAGACGGAAAAAGAATCTCGCTTAACTGTGAACGGGCAGGAGATAATGGTAAAAGAAAACGGCAAATTTGAAGCTAGAATCAATTTATCTAATGGCGTTAATACTATTATTATCGAGGCTACCAAAAAACACGGCAAAACCACTTCCATTACTAGACATTTGGTGGTAAAACAAAAAATAAAGGGCGGGGAGATTAGTCTGAAACCGTGAATTGTTGTAGTATGTATCAGATATTACGTATTATGTATTTCACCGATACAAGATACCTAATACTTGCTACTTAATACTTAATACTCATCACACTATGCCCAAAGGCGTCAGCGAGGAGGTCAAGGAGAAACTTAAGGCGGCGGAAAGCGCCATCGATCAGATTAAAACGCGGTTTGGGGAGGGCGCGATTATGCGCTTTGGCGAGTCCAAGGCAATGAAAGTGGACGCGGTGTCAACCGGATGTCTCTCCGTTGACATTGCGCTTGGCGTTGGTGGTGTGCCGCGTGGGCGCGTGATTGAAATCTATGGTCCGGAAGCGAGCGGAAAAACCACGCTCGCCCAACACATTGTAGCCGAAGTGCAAAAAATTGGCGGCATCGCCGCGTTTGTGGACGCGGAACACGCGCTCGACCCGGATTACGCCAAAAAAATTGGGGTGAAAATTGACGAGCTTTTAATTTCCCAGCCGGATACGGGTGAACAGGCGCTCGAGATTGTGGAAACTTTGGTTCGCTCCAACGCGGTGGATATAGTGGTGATTGATTCGGTGGCGGCGCTTGTGCCCAAAGCGGAAATTGAAGGGGAAATGGGCGACAGCCACATGGGCCTCCAGGCCCGCCTGATGAGCCAGGCCTTGCGCAAGCTTACCGGCATTATCAGTAAATCCAAAACGATCGTCATTTTCATCAACCAGACGCGCATGAAAATCGGGATTGTGTTTGGCAATCCGGAGACAACCACCGGCGGCATGGCCTTGAAATTTTATTCTTCAATGCGCATCGAGGTTCGCCGCGCGGCTCAAATTAAACAGGGCGATAAAATTATCGGCAATCGGGTAAAAGTTAAAGTTGTAAAAAATAAAGTTGCCGCCCCTTTCCGCACCACCGAGTTTGATATCATGTACAACGAGGGCATTTCCGTATCCGGCGATGTGCTCGATACCGGGGTGCTCTACAAAGTAGTGGATAAAAAAGGAAATTCCTATGTCTGGGGGGAAGAAAAGCTCGGGGTGGGCCGAGAAGCGGCTAAACGTTTTTTGAAAGAGAACCCCAAGCTGATGGAGAAAATTAGAGAGCGGGTTATGGAGGTGGTGGAGCGCGGCGAAGCGCCGGAGGAAGAAGCGCCGGCCCCAGACGAAAGCGTACCGCCGCCCACGGAATAATCTACAGCATAAAAAAGAAATGCCCCCCGACGCAAAGTCGGGGGGTGTTTTTTTGGCTGGCGTTGGCGGTGAACCTACCGCGCAACTTTCCAGTCCACGATGCGGCAATTTTCGTCGTACTGCTTGCGGAGTGTGGTCGTGAAAAGAATGAACTGCGAAGAACGGGCCTCCACTCGCACCCAGTCGTCAAACTGGACAACGCACTCCACCTGCGCTTTGATGGGTGTGTCGAGCGGATTGATCACCTCGGCTACTTTCGTAACGGGACTTGAAAAAAAATTTCCCACGTGAGAATTGCCGGAGCCCACCGTCTTCTCCGTAAGATACGGCTCGGTCTTGGCTGCTGGCTCTGGCTTGACTTGGGGCAGAGCGCACGAAGCGAGAAAGATGGCGACGAGCATGTTGCGCATGGTGGCCTCCTGTATATTCATAATACCACAACCAGAAATTTCATCAACTCGTTGAAATGAAAACTCCGTCATGGTTTTGACGGAGTGGCGCACTGGGCAAGCGCGGGAACGGCCCACAGATTGTTACAGCCGGTGAACATCCGAATCAGCGGATCCTTGTACAGGTAAAAATTAGGCGTGGTAACGATTGTGTGGTTGTCCTGAATGCCGGCCCGCCAGCGGCAGGGGCAATTCGGGGTCGGCTCGAGCCCTTTCGCTCGACAGAGCTCGTCCGGAGGGCGATAGGTGGTTCTTGACAATGGGAGTAATTGCTCTTCTCCATCGCAAGAAAGCTCCCAATCGTCGGGTACTTTGATGGTCAAACAATTGCGGCGAAACGGCAAGTCGAACGTACGGTTAAGACACTGTCCGGCCACTGCCGCGTCAACGGGAATCACCGGAGTTGCGCCGAAAGCAACCGCCAAACAAGTCTCTACCTCATCGGTCAGCCGATCAATCAACTCGGCTGAAACAGCTTGGCCGGTCGGATCGACGGCGATGCCGGACGGCGTGGTAAAAGCTGTCTTGATGGAGTAGTTGAACTGGCTTTGGTAGCCATACTCCGGGCAGTTTTTACAGCTCGTGTTCCCAGCGAGAAATACCAGGCAAAGTCCTAGTAACGCGCGCATGGTCTTCCTTCTCTTTCTAGAACTCACCGTCTAATTACTACCCTTGCCAGGCGACGATGGTGGTTTTTTGCCATCTTCTACGATTCCAAAAGATTCTTTCAGCTGGATCATGATAAACCTCATGAACGAACCGCTTACCCGTACCATCGTCTCGGAGGACTGTGGGGGCAACATCTCGCCTTCCACAATATTTTTAAACAGCTCTTTAGATCCTAGCAATTCCTCCTTGCTAAAAGGATTGACTAGCTGATCCCTAAAATCCTCATCAGCACAGATACCGAAAAGTTGCTCGATGGAGAAGAGTACGAGGATTTCCGTGGGCACACCCTCCTCGTTGGTATAAATAAGAAAGAGCAGTTGGACATCTGGCATCGATTCACTGTTTTCCAATTCCAGAGACATATACCCATGAATCTTCTGCGGCATTGTGGCCTCCTTCAATTCCACCGTATCATGTTAGCATGATTTACTCAAGCTCAAGCAGACCACCCCCTTGCCCTTTAGCCCAAAATATGATAAAATATTTGCACAATTTGTTATTCGCCTCCCCTGACTTTACAGACTCTTTCCAACCCATCCCTACCACCAGCCCGCCTCCCGACGGCGAGTCGGGATCCGCGATCCTTCGGGATCGGGACAGGCGGGGAATGGCGTTTCGCGATTACCAACTTTATAGACTTTCGACTTTAAGGACTTTACAAACTTTCACCTATCATATGCACATTACCTGGCTTGGACAAACCTGTGTTAAACTGCAAACCAAACACCTTGATGAAGACGTGGTGGTTCTCCTCGATGCCTACAAACCTTCTTCCGGTGATTTCCCTCGCAGTTTTTCCTCACACCTTGCTCTTTACTCGCGCGGCCGTGAAAACAGCGCGACCATATCGCAAAATCCTTTTGTATTGGATACGCTCGGGGAATGTGAAATTAAAGAAGTGCTGGTCACTGCCTGGCCAACCGACTCCGGTACGATTGTGTTCAAGCTCAACGCCGAAAACCTCTCTTTGGTTCACTTGGGTAGGATGAATAAGAAACCCGATTTGTCGGCGCTCGAAAAAATTGGGATCATCGATGTCTTGTTTGTGCCTGTCGGCGGCGGCCAAAACTATCTTTCGCCGGAAGACGCCAGCACCCTCGTTAGCGCGCTCGAGCCGCGTATCATCATACCTATTGGTTACCACTGTGATACCGATAAAGATGCCCTGCCGCTCACCGCTTTTATTAAAGAAATGGGTCTGAAACCAGACATAACCGATAAAAAAATTATCCTTAAAAAGAAAGATCTGCCGCAAGGAGAAACAAAACTAATCGTACTCGAAAAAAATATTTAATATATGCCCAAAAAAAAACCGGTAACGCGCAACCGCACCGGATATGAACCGGCCGCCCGGCGTTGGCTGTGGGTTGGAGTGATCTCTTTTGCCGCCATTATTCTTTTGCTCTGGGGGTGGTCAACGAAGCTCGAGCTTGCCTTCCTAAGCCTGGCTAAATCCCCCGAAGGGGAGCTGGTAGCTAAAACAAAGGCTAATTGGGACAGCGTCTTTGCCAAAAATAAACAAAAACAAACCGAATACAACTTCACCAAAAATCAATTGAAAAATATTATTTCTCAAATTTTTACGAGCCGCACGCAATCTAGCGCGACAACATCAGTAATGTCTACCGGTACCTTACAATAATAAAACAAGAAAACAAAAAATCAAATTTGTTTTGTTGCTTTCTTGATTTATTGATTATTTGTTAATTATGCCGGAAAAACTTCCTAATTTAAAAGGAGAAGTTGGAAAACTCACGCCAGCGCCGATTGTTGACGAGGTAAAAAAATCCTACTTGGAATACGCCATGAGCGTGATTATTTCGCGCGCCCTGCCCGATGTTCGCGACGGACTCAAACCGGTGCATCGCCGCATTCTTTATGCCATGGGCAAGCTTGGTCTTCGGCATACGGCCAGGTTTCGCAAATCCGCCCACGTGGTCGGTGAAGTGATGGCCAAGTACCATCCCCACGGCGACGCCGCCATCTACGATTCCATGGTGCGCATGGCGCAAGATTTTTCCATGCGCCATCAACTGGTGGATGGTCAGGGAAACTTCGGTTCCATGGATGGCGACTCGGCCGCCGCGATGCGCTACACCGAGACTCGTCTCAAATCTATCGCCGAAGAAATGCTTGTGGATATCGACAAAGAAACTGTCAGCTTCATCCCCACCTACGACGGCTCGCACCGGGAACCGACTGTTTTGCCAAGCAAACTTCCCAACCTCTTGCTTAACGGCACCATGGGAATTGCCGTCGGCATGGCGACCAGCATCGCGCCGCACAACTTGAACGAACTCTGCGACGGCATCATCGCCCTGATCGAAAAACCAAAAACCGGCCTTGAAGAGCTTTCCGAAATTATCAAAGGCCCGGATTTTCCGACCGGAGGTATTATTTATAATAAAAAAGATATCGCCGCGGCTTACGCCACCGGCAAGGGCGGCGTTGTAATCCGCGCCAAAGCGGAGATTGAGGAGGGTAAGTCCGGACAATTCCAAATTATCGTTACTGAAATTCCTTACCAGGTAAACAAAGCCGAAATGATTGAAAAAATTGCCGACTTGGTACAGGATAAAAAAATAGAAGGCATCAAGGATCTTCGCGACGAGTCTAACAAGGACGGCGTCCGCGTGGTAATTGACTTAAAAAAAGATTCCTATCCGAAAAAAATTCTCAACCAATTATTCAATCTCACCGCGCTCCAAACCACCTTCCATTTCAATATGCTGGCGCTCGTGGATGGTATTCAGCCGCGCGTGTTGAATATAAAAAATATTTTGGAAGAATTTATTCGTCATCGCCAAATCGTCATCCGCCGCCGCACCGAGTTCGATTTGAACAAAGCCAAGGAACGCGCCCACATCTTAGATGGCCTAAAAATGGCGCTCGATAAAATCGATCTGGTTATCAAAACCATTCGCGCTTCCAATGATAAAGATGAAGCGAAGGTTAATTTGATGAGCAAATTCAAATTCTCCGATCGCCAAACGACTGCCATTCTTGAGATGCGTTTACAACAGCTCGCCAATCTCGAAGCCAAAAAAATTGAGGACGAACTGAAAGAAAAGAAGGCTTTAATCAAAGAACTGGAATCAATTATCGCCTCCGAAACAAAAATTTTTGGCATCATTAAACAAGAAACAAAAGAGCTCAAAGAAAAATATGGCGAAGAACGCCGCACGCAGATTATTGCCCACGGCGTCAAAGAATTCACGACCGAAGACTTAATTCCCAATGAACCGACGGTAGTTATGGTTACGACCGACGGCTACATCAAACGCCTGCCCCCCGATACCTTCAAACAGCAATCGCGCGGCGGCAAGGGTGTGATTGGGGTTACCACCAAAGAAGAGGAATCGGTAGAACAGCTAATTACCACCAACACGCACGAAAATATTCTATTCTTTACCAACCGCGGCCGGGTGTTTCAACTGATGGCCTACGACATCCCCCAGGGCAGCCGAACCGCCAAGGGACAGGCCCTGGTCAACTTCCTCCAGCTTGCTCCGAACGAAAAAATTACCGCGCTCCTGCCCATGAGTGACATGGAAAAATATAAGTTCCTGGTTATGGTTACCACTAAAGGCAATATTAAAAAGTGCGCGCTCCTCGACTTTGCCAACGTCCGCCGGAGCGGCCTCATTGCCTTGAAGCTCAAACTAGACGACAATTTGGAATGGGTGAAGCCGTCAACCGGTAATGACGAAATTATGATCGCCACCAAACTCGGCCAAGCCATTCATTTCAAAGAAAAAGACGTCCGCTCCATGGGACGCACCGCGGGCGGCGTTCACGGTATTCGTTTGCATACCAAAGATGAAGTCATCGGCATGGATGTGGTGGACCCAAAAAATAAAAACATCCAGTTTTTAACCGTGGGTGAAAATGGCTTGGGCAAACTCACTTCCCTTGATAATTACAAAGTGCAGGGTCGCGGCGGCAGCGGAATTAAAACTGCCAAAGTAACCGCGAAAACCGGTTCCATCATTCACGCGAGCGCCATTGACACCGTCGCCTCCGGCGGCAAAGATATTGTCTTGATGTCGGCCAAGGGCCAGGTGATTCGCATGCCGTTCGGTTCTATTCCCTCCACCGGCCGCGCCACCCAGGGAGTAAAATTGATGAGATTTAAAGAAGGAGACGATAAGGTGGTGAGTGTAACCTTGGTCTAAACAAATTTAAAAACCTCCGCCGAAAAGGCGAGGTTTTTGTTACTATAATTTCGTGCTCTCATCAGGATTCGAACCTGAATCTCCAGCTTCGGAGGCTAGTGTTTTATCCATTAAACTATGAGGACATCTCTAATTTGCTGACGCAGCAATCTCCTGCCTTCCGTCGTTTTCAAAAAAATTTCTCTTCTTCTCGCATCTGATTCTTTTAAATAACACTCGTAGTGGATCAACTTCGGATTTTTTTCTCGAGTGGAATCAACCTTCCCTCTTTGATGATCAATAAGGCGTGACTTCAGATCTGCGGTCGAACCTTTATACAAATCATTATTCTTTA
>CAZMYO010000026.1:0-6551 GCA_964570525.1 uncultured Gammaproteobacteria bacterium
ATCCGCTCCTGCTTCATGGTATCGCGGTCGCGCACCGTAACTTTTTTATCTTCAAGCGAATCAAAATCAACGGTAACGCAATACGGCGTGCCAATTTCATCCTGCCGGCGGTAGCGTTTGCCGATGGATTGCGTTTCGTCGTAATCGACCCAGAATTCTTGGCGGAGCGCGGCGGCCAGCGGCTTCGCGACCTTCGCCAGCTCCTCTTTTTTGGACAAGGGCAACACCGCCACCTGGAAAGGCGCCAGGTGCTTCGGGAACTTCATCACCACTCGCTTCTCCGTCTCGCCTTCTTTAGTCGTTGGAGCTTCTTCTTCGTGGTAAGCTTCGAGTAGGGCAACAAGAAGCATGCGGTCGATGCCAAACGTCGGCTCAATTACGTGCGGTAAAAATTTCTCGCCCGTTTCCGGGTCGGTATAATGCAAATCTTGTCCGCTTACCTCTTCGTGGCGCTTCAAATCAAAATCCGTGCGATAGGCAATGCCGTGCAATTCTTTAACACCGAAAGGATATTTATATTCAATGTCCACCGTACGCTTCGAGTAGTGCGCCCGCTCGCCGTCCGGAATTTCATGCCAGATGAGATTATCCAGGTTGATTTGCATCACGTCTTTCCACCAGCGCTTGATTTCACCGAGCCACATTTCAAAAGTTTCTTCCCATCCGCCAGCCGGCGGATTAGGATTGATAAAATATTCAAATTCGCCGATTTCAAATTCGCGCGTGCGGAAAATAAAATTGCCGGGCGTAATTTCGTTGCGAAAATTCTTGCCAATCTGCGCGATGCCAAACGGCAAACGGCGGCGCGTCACGTTTTGCACGTTTTTAAAATTCACAAACATGCCGGCGGCCGTCTCGGGGCGTAAATACGCTACGGTGGAAGTATCTTCGGTCGTGCCGAGATAAGTTTTAAACATCAAGTTAAAACTCTTGGGTTCGGTGAGCGCTCCGCCGCAATCGGGACACTTTACGTCGTCAACACTTTTTACCGCTTCCTTATCATACCCTGGTTCGGCGCTGATAGCTTCTAGCAGATGATCGGCGCGAAAACGATGGTGGCAGGATTTGCACTCCACGAGCTCATCGCTAAAATTCTGGAGGTGTCCCGAAGCCTCCCACGCTTTTGGGTTCATAATGATAGCGGTATCAAGCGGCACCATATCCTCGCGCTCCCGCACGAAAAATTTCCACCAGGCTTGCTTGATGTTTTGTTTGAGCGCGTGCCCAAGCGGGCCGTAATCCCAGCTATTCGCCAGCCCCCCGTAAATTTCGCTTCCCGGAAACACAAACCCCCGGCGTTTGCAGAGCGAGATGACTTTGTCCATTAGGTCGTTGTCCATAAATATCAATTTTCAAAGCGAAAAATCACTTTTTCATTTTCAGCTTCCGTTTTGCCACATCCTCAAAACTACCTCGAAATTCAAAATAGTTATCCCCTAATTCTTCCGGAGGCCCGTTAATACGGCTTGCCGCTCCCACGCTAGACTCGCTCGTTATCAACTTGGCTATCCGCGCTCTTTCCATAGGATCGGCTTTTTTGTCGGAAGAACTATTTTCATAATCAATAACGCGCTTGGCCACTCTCCCTATGTCCTGAATGATACTGTTAGCTTCCTTAGCAAAACCGTCGTTAAGGGTTATCTGACCATCTTTTTTTAAAACAAGTTCCTTTATTTTATTCAGGATTCTGCTATGTTGCTCAACAAACTTCTTCATATTTACCGGCGCCGTTGGATCTGACCACCCCGCCATGGCTTTTTCGGCTTCGGCAACAACCTCAAGAATTTGCTGCTGACGCTCGCTTGCTTTTTGTTTAAGTTCGACGATTGTCGCTTCAATTTTAGGGTCAAGTTCAGCGGGCGGAGCGGACTCCGTTTCTTCCATATCCATTACTAAACCGCCCCCTTCGACTTTTGACTCCGTTGCTGGTCGCGCTTCTACCACCGGCTTTTTGTCCGGCGTAGCGGGAGTTATTTCCTCCTCAATGACTAAACCAGCTTCCCGCGGATCTCGATATCCTGATTCTCTTGGCATATGAATATTGTATTTTGTTTATTAAAAATTCGGCTTTTTATTTGACATCTGCTTACTTTGCTTATTCTGCCTTTCGGCTACACCGTTGTGATATCCCGTTCCTTTCCCTCCCCAATTTTCTGAATCTCCTCGTTATAACTTTTCACCATCTTCTCCAAATCTTCCTGCAGACGATATTTCTCATCTTCGCTGATGGATTTATCTTTCTCTTCCATCGCGATCATCTCCCGCGCTTCTTCTCTGATCTTTCGGATAGCTATCCGGGCGTTTTCCAGCTTTTGGTGTAAAACTTTAATGAGCTCTTGCCGACGCTCCGAGGTTAGCTCGGGCAAGGACAGACGAATCAGGCGGCCGTCGTTCACCGGATTAATGCCGAGACTCGAATCGCGAATGCCTTTTTCTACCGCCGCGAGCAAACCTTTATCCCAGGGTTCAACCGTGAGCGTTTTGGCGTCGCTTACCATAATAGTGCCCACTGCCTTAAGCGGCTGGCGGCTGCCATAAGCCTCAACGGAAATATCTTCCACCATGGCGGTGGAAGCGCGCCCGGTTCGGAGCTGGGTGATATCCGATTTGAAATATTCTACCGCTTGGACAAAATCTTTTTTAAAATCATTAACATTCATATAACACAGATTACGCGGATTAAACCTGATTACGCAGATTTGCGATAATAAACTACGCGTTGAAATTCTAGACTGGGATTGCCAAAATTCAACAGAAGGCCAACTTCTATCCCTGATGCCTTCAAGTATGAAACGACCTGTGCTTGAAATATTTTAGGCATCTTACCGGCAATCGCCTTTATTTCAACAATTACCCTGCCATCAATAATCAAATCTACTCTAAAATTACCTATGATTATTTGCTTCCAATATACCTTGAATGGCTGTTCTGTTTCTACCTTACTTATTTGTTCCTGTAAAGCTACGAGCATTCCCTTGTGATAAATACTCTCTTTAAATCCAGGACCAAGTTCGGTGTGCAATCTCATTGCAGAGCCAATAATCATCCTGGTTAACTCTTCCTCTTTAAACATAAACATAATCTGCGTAATCCATTTCAAAATCTGCGTAATCTGTGTTATTCAGGAATCGTGAACCCCATAAATAATGTCTTGGTATCGGTGGGGTGAATCAACAGAGTTACCGGAATGGTATTGGTCGGCAATTTTTTAGTTACCCAGCTGCTGCCTCCGTCCACTGATTTATAGAAGGTGGAGCGGGAAGCGCCTTTATCGCCGAGAACGGTGCCGACATAATATATTTCTTTGTGATTCCCGGGGCTCACGGCAAAGGCATAGATATTCACGCTCCCGGGCGGCGTCAGCAGTTTAAGATCGGTCCAGCTTTTGCCGGCATCGTTTGACTTGAGAATTCCATATTTAGAAACCCAAAAGACAGTATCTTTCTCGGTGGGATGAAGCACCAGCCGGTAAAAACTAAGGCTGTCGTTAAAATTACCAAGCCCTTCACTAAGACTATTCCACGTATTTCCGCCGTCATCCGAGCGAGAGAGGCCGCTCTGGGCCCCGGCGACATAGACCTGGCCTGGAACTAAAGGATTAGTCGCGACATATTGCAGACTCACACCGGCTCCAAAGCGTTTGGCCACCCGCCAGGTAGTGCCACCGTCGGGGCTCGCAAGCACCTCGCCGCCCAGTTGCGCGGCATACACGTTTTTAGGGTTTCCATAATCAAAAGCTACCGATGATACACGCTCATCGGGACGCTCGTCGGTATAGACCAAGACCCAGCTGCGGCTGCAGTCGGTGGTTTTATAAATATGCGCGCCATCGCTCACCAAAACCGTGCATTTACTTTTCGGGTCAACCGCCACGGCATAAATAAATCGGCCGCTCATGGCCTCTACCGCTTGCCAGCTATCTCCTTTATTATAGGTGTAAAACAAACCCTGCCCGCGCGTACCCATGTAGAAAGCGTTCGGATCGCTGGGGTCAGGAAAAAAACGATACACTTTAACTCCCGCCAAGCTCTTTACAACCTGCGGGGTAGGGTAAGCGTTAATTTGCTGCCAAGACTCGCCTTTATCCGCCGAGCGAAAAGCGCCCAGGGGACCGGCGGGAGTGGCGCCAAAACTAATACAACCCGCTCCCAGCAAAAGCAGAGAACCCACCAGCGAACCGAGTAAAAAAAACTTTTTAGACATATGATTTGACGAAATCATGCCGCGCAACGTCCATTGAAGCGCGGCGCTAATTAATTCGCTTAAAAATTAAGTAACACCCTCTCCACCAAGAGACGCGGATGGATATTTCGTCCCAGCAGCGTCTTAGCTTCAACCAGGAGATCGATTATCTCTCGGAGCGCGGATTGACTAAAGCGCCGAGCTTCTCGTTCGAGCCAGGCGCCGTTTTCCTTGTTGCCGGCCGAGTTATTTTTAAATAGCAGCAATTGGCGCCATTCCAGAATCCAAATATCTAAAATGTTTTGCAGTCGTTCGCGCCCGCGCACCGCATCGTCTTTGTCCCCAAAAATTTCTTCAATCAATTTTAATTTACTATAGAACGGAACGCCCAAAAGTTTTTGAAAACGTTTCACTTCTCCTTCACTAACGGACAGGGCCTCGGCGTTTTCGGCCAGAGTTATTGCCCGACCCGGCCGGCCCCAAGCAAGCTTGGCTGAAAGCGCAGCAGTAGCGGCGGCGTAGCCATTCTTTAAGAGACTCTCCACAATCTCCCGCTCCGGTACCAACGAAAAATAAAAGCATTGGCAGCGTGAACGAACCGTCGCGGGCAAAGCGAAATCATTTTCCGTCAGGAGAATTATCAAGCTTTTTTCCGGCGGTTCTTCCAGAATTTTTAAAAGAGCGTTAGCCGATTCTTCGTTCAGGAGTTCCGCCTCGTCGATAAGCATTACTTGATAGCCGCCGAACCAGGATTTGAGCTGGAGGCGAGCGCGCATCTCCCGCGCCTGGGCCACGGACAATTCTTTTTTAAGTTTTCCCGTTTTTTCATCTTCGACTCGGGCGATATAGTAAAAATCAGGATGGCTTTCCAGCCTTTTTCCTCCCGTCGCCAAAAGCTCGGCAGCGATATGTTTCGCGACCACTCTTTTGCCAACCTGGTCGGGCCCGACAAAACAGTAGGTATGCGCCAGGCTGCCTTCTTTGATGGCGTTTTCAAAAAAATCAACAATTTTGTGGTGGCCGATAATCACAATGATAGTCTGCAAAGTCTATTCCGCCTCACCGGCGGATCAGCCGAAGAGGCTGAAAAGTCTGTAAAGTCCAAAGTCTGTAAAGTCGTAAATTAGAACAAAACCGCTTTATAGACTTTAATGACTTTACAGACTTTTGACTTAAATAGCATACCAAATCCAAACCATTTTGGCAATCCTATCCCGATTTCCTTTCTAGGAAATCGGGGATCCTCGATCCCGACTTAGTCGGGATCGGGACAAAAAGTAAAGCCCCCGATGGATATCGGGGGCGGTAGGGCTACTGAATTTTCCCACCATTGAACTCGATGAGCTCTTTCATGCCCTCGGGCAGGTATTTTCCTTCCGGAAGATCCCGCCGCACCTGGCGCAGAATTTCCCTGGCGAACTGATCGTCCATTTTATCCGGCCAAGGCAAATTTATCCTAAACTTGGCTCCTGGCGGCAGCATGGCATCGTCCAGAGTCTTAAGGTCAAGCGGCGGATTACCGTGCGAACAAGAAAAAAGAAGCGTTTGGATCCAGGCACTCGCCAGGATAGCATTTGACTCCTGGACCACCTCCCTCACTTCTTCCTCTGCAGTTGGCGACCTGGCCTGCTTAATGGCTTTTTCGATTTCCGGGTCGTCAGTCAGCTGGCCTTTTTCCGCCGCTTCCATCATACTACGGCCGGCCTCTTCGAGTTTTTGTAGCGCTTCAGGTGGGAGATTGTTCAATGCCTCCAACAAATTTTTCTCTCTTTTTAGATCTTCTTCAGAAGGCGGCAAAGACAGCTCCGCCAAAACTATGGGCGGCACGGCTTTCTCCATATAAGGATAGAGAGCCGCGCAAAGATTATCAAACAACTTCCCCATCTTATCCCGTTCTTCTTGGCTGCGTCCCCGCACCCGCGGTCCGGGAAAATTCTCGTCGGCCATGGCTTCCTCCTTGCCTTTCGACTCTGCTCAAGGCAACCATGAGCACAGGTCGAATGGGTAGTTGAAATAAACTTTACTAAATAATCATATAAAAGTAAAGCCCGCATGGTTGGCTGACCGATGCGGGTTTAGAAATAAAGAAGACCCCCGAGCGAACGTACCGAAGTACGAACGCCCGAGGGCCCAAGGGCTACGCGGACTTGCGGCGGAGAACCCGGTCGTCGCCGCCCCAGACGTTGACGAGCCAGCTCCAGCGCGCGACCCAGCGGCCGCCGACCCAGCAGACGCAGTAGACGCTCTCGGGGCTGCCCGGGCGCCGGTCGTCCGTGAAGACGAAGACTGCCTTGCCCTGCAGGATGGGGGGGATCTCGTCCTGGTACTTCAGGAGGTGCTCGCGCTCCTCCTTGCCGTTGTGGGCGCCC
>CAZMYO010000027.1:0-6798 GCA_964570525.1 uncultured Gammaproteobacteria bacterium
TACATCTGACTGGGGTTTTGTACATTCAACCGAAGGGGATGAAGAGTCTGCGGCCGCAAAGATTTTGGCAGTGGTTGGTTTATACGGAGACCCAACTCTTACTGAGAAACTGGTTCAATTATCATCTCATGCAAAAGAGGCGGCCTGTCCAATCTTTACATCCAAGGGAACTGAAAAATTTCCATAAATATCGATTTTATAACAATAGGATATGTCAGAAAAAGAATTAGGTCGCGAGACAAAGGAGCGCGAACCAACTATTACCATAGACTTTCTTTTTAGTACTCATACTTCGGCAGAAGATTTCGCTAAGCTTCCGCAATTACTAGAACAGGCGGATATCTACATGCCGGAACTTGCCGGATGGTCTAAAGAAGAACTAGAAGAGTATAACAAAATTGCCAGAGGAGAATTAAATCCTGCTACTGCCAAGCTCAATCCGGCTTTAGAAAAACGGGCATTCGCCTTATATAATTCAAAAAAGCCAGTCGTCTTTGTCGATACCCCGATAAGCCATGAATTATCCGCCAGGAGCAAAAAAATTTTTATAAAGAAGGCAAGAGAGCCGTTTGGCGCTTTTGCCAACGGCCGATTTGAATTAGCTCTCTATACAATGAAACAGCAGGTCAAAGACATCGCGGAGCATAGTGAAGAACGAGAAGAATATATTCGCAGACAAATAAAAAAAGAAATTAAGGGCCTTACCAAAAATTTTCCCCAATTAAGAGACAAGAAAGACATCCGCGTGCTGGTTGACCTCGGGATGGTTCATACCGGGGTAGCTAATATACTAGGGAAAGAAGAACGGGGTCTTGCTATTAAAAAACATCTGGCTAGACCTATCATGATTTTTGGTTTGAGAGACGAGGTGATAAGAAGCATGCTAGCCGGAAAAGACCCCACGAAGTATGATGATACCCACTACGCGAGAATGCTGGTAGAAGGAAAAATTAAAGTGGCGCTGCAGGTGGCTGATATTGGTGGACTGACGCAGGTGGAGGTCGCAAGAAAATTAGCGCGCAAATTATCTTTTGAGCAGATTCGCGCGCTATCTGAACAGTTAGCCAACCGTGGACCCACGAGTAATTTTAATACTTTTCTAAGAGCAAAGTTAAGACGAATGGGCGTCGTTGTTCCTAAAACCGTGGAGGAAGCAAACCAGTTGTTACACAAAGATGACCGCTAATCCTGTATGAAACACAAAACCATTAAATCCCTCTGGACCCTGGTCGCAGTCATCGGCATTGTCGCCATGCTTTTCTTTACGATACTGCCGGCTCTCCAATAAAAAATCCGCGTCCCGATCCCGACTTAGTCGGAATCGTGGATCCTCGATTTTGCGTCATAGCAAAATCGGGATAATCATCACTCGTAATCTGCGAAATCTGTGTTACTCCTCCGCAAATACCAACTGGACATTATTTTTCTTTTCTTCGGTATCAGCAGTATTGCCTGGACGGTTTTTTATTTCATCCAATACTTTGGCAAAGACCCGCATGACTATGAATGGTATATTACCGGGCCTCTCCTCGCCATATACGCGCTCGCGCTCTGGCGCGTTCGCGAAAAAATTAATCGCCACGACCGCCGCGCGCTTACCGGAAGAACATTGTTCTATTGGGTGGTCTTGGGGCTGGCTCTTTTTTTAAGCTCGGCCACTCCCCGCCCCCCCCCCGCCGAATGGGGGATTGAGCTCTTGTTTATTATATTTACCGTTTTTTTTAGCCCATTCCTACTGGGACTTTAAAAAAATTAAGTTGAAGAATATTTTTTAAGCCAGAGGCTGATCCGCCTTTGGCGGAAAAAAATAACCCCCCCCTTGAGGAGGGCGAGGGGGATATTAGATCAAATGTCATTTCGATCCGCCGGCTGGCGGAGCCGGCTGGCGGAGCCGGCTGGCGGAGCCGGCTGGCGGAGAGAAATCTCTGTCCGGTAACCGGTTAAGACAGAGATCCCTCGCCCCGACGGACGTCGGGGGCCTCGCTCGGGATGACAATACTTAAGATGACAATGCAATATGAAAAAATGGATCATCGCCGAACCGCCACCAATAGAATTTACCAGCAGCCACCCGGAACTGCCCCCCATTGTGGCGCGCCTACTCTGGAATCGCGGGCTTAAGACCCAGGATAAAATTGATGAATTTCTTAATCCCGACTATACGGAGGATCTTCATGATCCTTTTTTATTTAACGACATGGAGAAAGCGGTAAAAATAATTTTTGATTGCCTCGAAGAAAATTCCGCCCAAGGCGGATCCGCCTTGAGCGGAAAAAAAATAGTCGTGCATGGCGACTATGATGCCGACGGGGTCTGCGCTTCCGTAATTATTATCTCCGCCCTTAAAAAAATGGGTTGTACCAACATTGAAGTATTCTTGCCCCACCGGGAAACCGACGGCTATGGTTTAAATCTTAATACCATAAAATATCTCCACGACAAAGGCACCGACCTCATTATCACCTGTGACTGCGGCATCAGCAACACCGAAGAAATTACCGAAGCCAAAAAATTGGGCATGCAAGTGATTGTCACCGACCACCACGCCATGCCAAAAGTATTTCCTCCCGCCGATGCCATCATCCATCCGCTCGTGCCTGGGGAAAACTACCCGGACAAGGGTCTCGCCGGCGGCGGCGTGGCTTTTAAGCTGGTGCAGGCGCTTCTCCGGCGCCATCGCGAAACCCATCCGCTCCTCTCGGACGGTCAGACCCATGAAGGATTTGAGAAGTGGCTCCTGGACCTGGTTTCCATTTCCACCGTCGGCGATATGGTCCCCCTCATCGGCGAATCGAGGACTCTCGTGCGCTATGGCCTCACGGTACTGAATAAAACCAGAAATATCGGACTGCAAAAACTCCTGAAAGTCGCCGGCCTCAGCGACGAGACCGGCAAACCGAAACGAATTTTTGACACCCACACCATCGGCTTCCAAATCGCTCCTCGGATTAACGCCGCCGGCCGCATGGATCATGCCAATGTGGCCTATGCCCTCCTTATGGCTGAAACCGAGGCTGAAGCCGAAGATCTCGCCAAACAGCTCAATAAGAACAATACGGACCGCCAAAAACTCACCGACCAAATTGTCACCGAGGCGCGCAAACAAATTAAAGAAACCGGCCAGGAAAATAACTCCGTTATTTTCGCTTTTGGCGAAAACTGGGCGACTGGCATCGTGGGACTCATTGCCAGCCGGATCAAAGAAGAATTTGGCAAACCGGCGATTGCCATGGGGGTCAACAACGGCCTGATCACCGGTTCCGGTCGAAGCGTCCCGGGATTCAATCTGATCGAAACGCTCAAAACCATGCCGGAATTTTTCTACAAGTTCGGCGGCCACCCGCAAGCCTGCGGCTTTTCGTTAAAACGTGTCGAGACACAAAATCTTATGTCTCTCCTGGAAGAATTTAAAACCACCTTGCGGGCAAAGGCTGATATCGGCACGGCCGATATTGATCTCGCGCCACAGCTTACGATCGACGCCGCCGTTGATCTCGATGAGGTGAACTGGAAACTCTACGATTTATTACAAAAATTAGAACCGTTTGGCATGGCGAACGAAGAACCGCTCTACGCCGCTACCGATCTCACGGTGATGGGGATAGAGCCGGTGGGCCAGGACGGCAAGCACCTGCGCCTTTTAGTAAAACACAATTCTCACGTCGTGCGTAAAACCATTGCTTTCGGCTTCGGTAACCCGGAGCGCCACCCCGCCAACTGGCGGGAAACCCTAAAGCCGGGAGATAAAATCGATCTCGCTTTTACGGTTGGGGTAAACGAGTGGAATGGCAACCGCGAATTACAGCTCTTGGTGGAAGATATTAAGAAGAACTCTTAAGGTGGCTGGTGATGAAGGCGACATGCGTGGCGTAATTGGTGGTCGCCGGAAGAAGAATGCGGGGAATGGCGTGCTTGTCCAAAAGCTTGGTAAGAATTTCATCAATCTCTTCTCGAAACGCTTCGTCGTCCGCTTGTCTCGCTCCATCAATCTCGGCGGGAATAGGCAATTTTTGCGTCTTAAATAAAACATCATACGTGGAGGCGTGCTGTACTGCCAGAGCTTCCCAGGCCGCCAAATTATCTCTTTGGTCCAAACGATTATTGTGGCGAAAAAAATAAACAAAATTGTCAATGGTGGCCCGGTCGCAAATAATGATTGCTTTGCTATCACGGATAGCGTTTTCTTCGCTAATTTGTTTTTCTAAAATCCATTTCTGCGCCGCGGCGCTGGTTCCTTCGTTAATAGGCAGGGGGCAGAGCCTGGCCATCTCGGGAACAACTATAACTTTTTTTCCCTCGGCTATGAGTGTTTTTGCCAACTCGGCAATAAGAGTTGTTTTTCCGGTAGAATGCGTTCCAATAATAGCTAATTTCATACCTTCGGACAGACTTAACAAGAACCCCCTCTTTTGAGAGAATCCATAAGTATTTAATTTATGAGCGCAAATCTCGCTCCAACTCTTCCCAGCGCTTCTTCAACTCTTTAATCAGCAGGTCTTTCATCTCCTTGGCCATTTCTCTTTTGGCCGCGTACTCTTCAACAGCGCGCTCGACCAAGGCATCATACATTTCCTTGGTTGGACCCTGGAGCTGTTTCAAGCTTTCCTTAAGCTCGTTATAGAGCGGCTCTAGATGCTCCATTAATTTAGCGCGCATTTCCTTGCCTTTGGGAGTAGCGTTAAGCCACATTAAAGCGGCTCCCAGCAGTCCCCCTAAAAATAATCCTTTTTTAAATCGGCCCATAATAATATTGATTACGATTAGCAATGAATAATTATATTCCGCTTTTATCATCCATAAAGATACCTTTAAGATTAAGAAATTCCTCCTGCCACCTCATTATACTTCGTATATTTACGTCGCTCGGTTGAAGTGAGACTGAAGTCTCACTTCTCCCTCGCTAGTAGATTATAAAGCATCTTATATTTTAAGGCAAGGAGCATTTCTCCCCCCGGATGGACCTCGCTCTCCCCGGCTGTCAAGCTTGCTCCAAGGAACGAGGCTGAATCGTCCACTTCCACGAGTTTCGAAAAATTTTTAACATATTTTGCGACTGCTCTCTCGGCCTCTCGGCCGGGCTCATAGGCAACGACATCGGCCACCGAAAAAATCTTCGGCAAGTAATAATTATTATACCATTTTATGCACCAACCGAACAAATCGCTCGTTACCGCATCGCGATAATAGGTCGCGATGAGCGGAATTTCCGGATGCGCCTGCTTAAAACGCCAGAGGCTCCGAGCCACCCCCAAAAATGGACAATGCAAATGTACCAGCGTATAATCACTCAAGGCGTTAATAAGCTCCGCTCCTTTTACCATACCGACAAACTGACGCGACGGGGCAATATCGTGAACATTTTTTTGAAATTGTTGTGAAGATCCGGAACTGCCATACTGCAAGGTGAAGGCATCCGCTTCGATACCAAGCTCGTGCAGATTTTCCACCAGTTTGAATGCCCTTGAACGGATGTCGTCAAAGTAGTTGAAAGCCGAAGGAATAATATGGATAACTTTCATAATCAATCTTGGATCTTTTTTACTGCGATATGCGCGTTCGGCGAGGGCAGGCGTTTTAAGAGAGACGACTCCAAGTAAACCAGGCCATTCACAATACTTTTAATAAGTTGCCGCGCTGTCCCCTGTTTACCGGAGCTAAAATAAGTTTCATTGTTGAGTTGGTGTGTCCCCCGCTTTTTCGCCGCTCGATCCATAAGGAAAAAGGCGGCGATCCCTAAAAGTTGCCCTAAAAAATGTTCGCTGTAATGTATCCGCAGTATCTGCCAAAATTCGCCATTAAATAAATTCAGCAAAGACTGCCGGGAAAAATAATTAATATGGCCGGCGTATTTTTTTGTTAGATCGCCGCCTACGCCCAATCTTCGCAACCAATTCCAGAGCGACAAACTGTCTCCTTCGCATGGCACAAAACAATAGAGGCTGCCGCCTGGTTTGAGAACCCGCCGTATCTCGGCGATCAAAGCATTGGGGTCTTCCGCGTGTTCAAGAACGTCAAAAACGAGTACCGCGTCCACTGAACCGTCCGCATACGGCAACTTTTTAGCTTCACAAAGAGAATAATCAACGCCATCGTTAGCAAACTTGGCCTTAGTTATTGCCTCATTACTAATATCGCATCCGTAACAAACCAGCTCTGGTCGTAACTTTTTTATCGCCCGAATAAATTGCCCCGCGCCACAGCCGATTTCCAAAATTTTTACCGGCAATGCCACCTCTCCTTCGCAAAGGAGAGGTCGGGGTGAGGTCTCGCCAACTTTGGACTTTATAGACTTTAAGGACTTTATGGACTCCAACGCCTCCCTTAAACGAAAACTCGTTGGGTCGCTCCAACGCAAACTCGCCGTCCCCCGCCCCCAAATAGATTGTTCGTAGTTAAACACAGATTGCGCGGATTACGAGTGATGATTATCCCGATTTTGCTATGACGCAAAATCGAGGATCCACGATCCCGACTAAGTCGGGATCGGGACGCGGATGTAGTATAATCCATTTGCTTCTAAAAAAGAAATGCCCCCGCGGATGCGGGGGCGATGACGGAAGACCTCCGTCAGGCGGTGAGTTTGAGCTCGTCCTACTCTACCATCAAGCGGCGGCGCCTGATCACTCGAATCACTGTCGGCGCGAAACACGCGCCAGCGAGAACGAGCGCGCTCGCGGTGGGAATGATCGTCCTGGCCGTCCCGAAGCCGACCGTGAAACCGGTCATGACACCATATAGTGTCGCAAACTGGAGCCAGATCGCTCCCACTACCTGCCCGCGCGGCGCATGAAATTCATC
>CAZMYO010000028.1:0-12252 GCA_964570525.1 uncultured Gammaproteobacteria bacterium
TATTATTTCGCGCGGTTTTGTTTTTCTCAAATCGCACAAAGAGCTCATTGAAGATCTGCGCCATCGCGTGAAAAAATTAGTCATTGAATCCGATCCCTTGTCGTGGGCCGATACCAACTACATCCGTAACAAAATCCGCGATTACGTTGGCCAATTCCTCTTCACTAAAACCGAGAAGCGACCGATGATTCTTCCGGTGGTGATTGAAGTCTAAATCTTCACTGTCATCCTAATAAAAACCCCGTCCGCCTAGGCGGACGGGGTTTTTATACTAAAGGAATCAACCGGAAATTATCAACAAATTATTCACGCTTTGGCTCAGGTAATTTAGTCGCATTCTCCTGTTTCACCTTCTGATCGAGTTCGATTAGAACTTTCCCCAGTTCAAACAAAGAGCGCTTAGTAAGAAATATACGTCCAACTAGGCGACGATTTATTTGATTAGCCCCCGGAACCGGTGTTGAATCTTGATAAAAATCAAGGGTGTAGTGTTCAGAACTATGATTATAACCAGTAACAAAAATATGGGCAAAGCGACCCTGTGCTATATCCGAATCCTCTAAAATGGTTATACTGGTTTTTTTCGTTTCCTGTAGATTTGGCTGAAATCCAAAGTTGATTGGTTCCATATAATTTATGAGATGTGCAACAATACGGATGTACTTCCTATTTCAGAAAATGAGGAAGAGCCAGGTTCTTGAGCTGAGATATGAAAAGTATATTTACCAGACACGGTCGCCTTAAACACATTTAAGTTTGCGAGTATACGGTGATTTGGTTTTCCTTCAAACTTTGCAATAGTAAGATTTTCTTCTAACTGTTTGCCATTCGGATCTAAAATTCTAATCTTAATTGGTGCTTCTAAGTTTTTTACATTCGTTAAGTTTCGCAAATATATGGTTAAAACAGAAGTGAGGGGCAATAAGAAGCCTTCTCCCTTGAGCATTTCTAATTCTTTCTTTTTTTCTTCCGGGACTGCAACCTGTATCTCCTCCAAGACATTAAAGATACTCATCGCATTTGTTTTAGCATCAACTGAAACATTCTGACAAAGAATCGCCCAAATAAGCTCAACTTGTTTTTTGTTGTTAATCATATGCTATGTTTATCTAGTTAAAAGACTCCGCTAACATACTTGTATTTGAGTTAGTTTGAATCATTGCCATTGAATTTCTTTCGTTATTAAAAGTCCAGTTAATATTTTCTGATTTTGACGATGTCTTTTGTTCAAACTTAAAATAGAATGGCTTGTCAAAAATCGTAGACAAATTCCAGCCGTCAAAATTAAGCACCTCCGAGACTCTAACAAAAAGTTCTATTCCAACATTTACATCGCCACTTTCTATATTAGATACTACTCTCTGCGTTGTTCCAGCCTCTTTAGCCAAATCCTGTTGATTAAGATTTCTTTCCTTTCTGACCTTATAAACTTCCGCTGCAAACCTAACCCTAACCATTGCTGCTTTTGCACGCATCAAAAATCCCTTATCTTTTTTGGCTTCCGCGATTGCATCGATTGTTGGTTGTGGTTTATTCATATTTTTCATAACTAGTTGGATTTTTTAAAAAGTTTTTAATATATTGATCTGCTACGGCATATTCTCGATCAACTTCTTTACTGATTCTATCCTTATCGTAGTGAGATGGTTTTTCAAAGGCAGTTAAAAGAATAATTTTTTCGCTAGAACGGAAATAGAGTATGCGAATCACTGTATCTTTATTTTTACTTGTCCTGATCTCAAAAAAACTGTGATTGTGTAATGAGCTGATAAAACGTGCCATGAAATTTGGGTTTTCTTTTATCACTTGTATCTTTGCATGTATGGTTACCAGAATCTTATCCTTTCGTTTCCTTTCTTTATCCGGATCCGTTTCATTAGGCGCGTACTGGGCAAGGTATTCTTTTGCGGGGCATAGATTTAGCGTCTTATCATGATAATAAACAACTTCCATAGTATTGGGCTAGTTAATAAGAGTACTTTAGCTTTCATATATTTAGTATTATACCTAATTAGGTATAATATGTCAAGTATGCATTTTTGTCCCTCAGGTTAGCCATTTATGAGTGCTCATCCCCCTAGGGAAAAAATGATTAAAATTTCAAAAACGCCAATGAAAATTCACGTCTCAACAACTAATACTTTTACTTTAAACAAAACCCCCCCGACGTGACCGTCGGGGGGGGTTTTGTTTATAGCTATAAGCCGAATTTTGTCTGGATTTCGCGAACGAAACCGAGATGATCATTTTTCTAGCCTCGCCATTGCTGACGAGATCCTGCCCGCCTTCTCCCGACTGAGTCGGGATTCGGCAAGGCAAAGCGAGCGAACTTTTCCCCGAAAAGTGACTACGTCACCTCGGGGCTGCTCTTGCGCCCAGGTAAGGATTTAGCCGTTTCACCTCCTGCTTTGTTACCCTCAGCAGGAGCTAAGCATTATTCTTGATAAATCAAGAATCTAGGGTTAGCTTTCTCTTTCCTTTCGAAAAGAAACGTCTCTGCTCGCACCTCGCCCCGATTGCTCGGGAGATGGGTATTACCCACTACCATTTTTTCCCGACCAAGTCGGGAAGAGTGTTCGGACTTTCCTAGCCGACTTTACGTCGGCTCGATCATCAGCTATAAACAGTAATAGAATAGCATTTTTTTATAGGTTTGTCAACTGTCTATCCATTGTTCTATCCGTTGTCCGCCAGAGGCAGATCAGCCTCTGGTGGAAACGACTCAATAGTGTCCCCGTTAGGAGTCGAACCTAAATCTCCGGCTTCGCAGGCCAGTGTCCTATCCATTGAACGACGAGGACGAATACGGTAATTTCTATATCGAGAATATCTGAGGTATAGCAACTTTCACGCTTCTTGTCAATGTATCTTCAAAATTCTCGCCAGACGATCGCTCAATGGCTCTTCTTCCTGCTCCAAATCTTCCGTCAAAAATTGATTCAAATAATCGCGAATAGGGCGAGGGTCAAAATCTAGAAGCGGAACTTGCAGACGATGCTTAACCACGCTGTTGAGGCCAAAGTACAAATTTTTTACTTCCGGCGGATTGTAAATCAGCCAAAAATTGGAGAGTTCGCTGTAGCGATAATATTTTTTTCCGAGGATAATGCCGGTTTCGGTAATGGCAAAATACACCTCCATGGGCTCCTGCATGTCGTGCAGATAAAGCACGGTGCCGAAAAGAATAATCACCAAAGCAAATAAATAATTGCCGCTCATGATGGCATAGGCCAGGCTGGCGATTCCGGCAACGCCCATCGCTATATACCAACGCCGGCTGCGTTCGTATTTTTCATATTCCTTAACGGCCCATTCGTACACCAAATTGCCGACGTTGACGTTTTCTTTGGTAATATCTTTTGGCATATCTCCTAAATAATTGTGGATGATACTGGATTTGCCCGGTCATCCGACCGGGTCCGCCTTTGGCGGAAACCTGTGGCCTCCCCGATGTACATCGGGACGCTCTAATCCTCGATTTCGACCGAAGTCGAAATCGGGACCAACTGAATTCCACTAAACGTGGCCACTACAGGACTTGAACCTGTGGCCTCTTCGATGTGAACGAAGCGCTCTAACCAACTGAGCCAAGTGGCCTTAATCAGCTAATCAAATTATACCATAAAAAGCCGGCGGGATCAAGGATTGAAAATATTACGGCTGTATGCTATAATTTCTGGCATATGTACCGCCGACCTATTAATTTATTACATGATTCCGAAGCCTTACCGAACGAAGAATTAGCGCCTAAAAAGAAAACGTTCTGGCGAATTTTTATTCTTGGCGCCCTTATTGTTCTCTCCGCTATTTTCATTATCCGATACTACACTATTGGAAGCTGGCCAGACCAAGCCTCGGCCTATGACCAAAAAACGCTTCGCCCTAAAAACAACGGCTTTTTCCGATCGATAAAAAATTTCATTTTCAACTCCGATAGTGTGCTCGAGGGCCAACGTGACGACCGAATCAATATTCTTCTCTTGGGAATTGGCGGCCCCGGCCACGATGGCCCCTACCTTACCGATACCAACATTATTTTGAGTATTAAACCCAGCACCAAAGAAGTGGCCTTGATCTCGATTCCTCGCGATTTGGGTGTAAAAATCCCCGGCCACGATTGGCGAAAGATAAATAGCGCGGATGCCTTTGGAGAGGCGGCTAGTGCCGGGGAGGGCGGCGAATTTGCGCGAAAAATTTTTGCCGAAACGTTTGGCCTTGACATTCCTTATTATATAAGGGTAGACTTCAAGGCCTTCCAAGAGCTTATCGATGGGGTGGGCGGGGTAACTGTCAAAATTCCCAGAACCTTTACCGATCAATCTTTCCCCGGCGCGAGTTCCACTTTTATAACTATCCACTTTGACGCCGGCATAGAGATGCTGAATGGGAAACGCGCGTTGGAGTTTAGTCGTTCCCGCCACGGCGATAATGGCGAGGGCTCTGATTTTGCCCGCGCCTACCGGCAACAACTGGTACTTACGGCGCTCAAAGAAAAGCTCCTTTCGTTTGGCACCTATATCAATCCGCTCGTGATTCAAAAAATATTACAATCGCTTAACAACCATATTACCGCCAACTTGGATTTTGGGCAGATCATGTATCTGGCTGCTCTTGGCCATGACATGAGCGGAATCACCAAAACTTTGGTGCTCGACAACAACCCCAACGGCTACCTGGTAAGTACCACCGGAGAATCCGGAGCTTTTATCCTTTCACCTAAAACGGGGAATTTTAATGAAATCAATGCGGCAATTAAAGATATTTTTTCGGCCGCTGTAACAGGTTCGGGAGAACTTGCCACCTCGACGTCTCCCACGAACTATGTTCCGCCGCCGCTCGCTGTCAGTTCGGGCGTAGCGGTGGAGATTCAGAACGGCACCTGGCGAGTAGGGCTCGCGAGCCGCCTAAAACAGCGTTTGGAAGAAAAGGGATTTTCCATTATCGGCATTGGCAATAGTTTAAAGCGTCCGATTGCCACCACGACCGTCTACCTCGTCAACCCGACGGCGGATAAAAAAGTAGTTGACGACCTCAAGAATGAACTCCGCGCGGCGGTTGCCCCGGCGCTCACCGATTGGCTGGCGCAAACGTATGACGATCCGAAGACTGTTGATGATGAATCTGGCATGAAATACAATAGGGACGCCGATATTCTGGTGATTTTGGGAAGTGATATAAAAGAATAATTTGTCGCCAATCATTAGTCATTAGAAATTAGAGCTTAGAACTTATAATAATATGGCTACTCCGGCTAAAATTATTGATCAGAACCTCCCGACCGTGGCCTTGGTCGGCCGGGTTAATGTTGGAAAATCGGCGCTCTTCAACCGTATTATGGAAGAACGGCAAGCTTTGGTGTCGGATATCCCCGGCACCACCCGTACCAGAAATGTGGGTATTGCCAGCTGGCGAGGAAAAAATTTCCGCTTGATTGATACCGGCGGACTGACTTTTTCCGAAGACGTGCCGCTGGAAGATGACATTATCAAACAGACGGAGATCGCTTTGCGGGAATCCGATCTGATTGTTTTTGTTACCGACATTCAGAGCGGACTCCTGCCCCAAGAGCGGGAACTCGCCAAAAAATTATTGAAAAAAAATAAGGATAAACCAATTATTCTAGTGGCTAACAAAGCCGACGATGTTCTTTCCCGCACAAAAATTTATGAACGAGAGTGGCTGGGTTTGGGACTGGGAGAGCCCATCCCGGTATCGGCGGCTAACGGCAGCAACGTCGGAGATTTACTTGATCTTATTTATTCCAATTTTAATAAGCTTAGCCGCCGGCCAAAAAAGGTGAAGGAGACCGCGGCGCCAATCAAGGTCGCTCTCATGGGCCGCCCGAACGTGGGCAAATCTTCCCTTTTTAATAAACTGATCGGTGAAGAGCGCGTGATTGTGAACCCAATGCCCCACACCACGCGCGAGCCGCACGATATTCTGGTGGCGGTAGACGGCCAACCGCTACTTTTTATTGACACCGCCGGCATTCGGCGCAAAGCCAAAGTTTCCGGCGAGCTTGAAAAAATCGGCATTGGCAAAAGCATCGCCACCATCAACAAAGCCGACATTGTGCTTTTGGTGCTTGATTCCACCGAGCCGATTACCGACCAGGATCAGCAGTTGGCCGGGCTTCTGCGCGAGCATACTCGAAGCGTCATCATTATCGTCAATAAGTGGGACCTGGCCGAAGATAACAGCGATGAATTCCGGAACAATGTTAAAAAAGATATTTACGCGAGCTTCCCCCACCTGGATTTCGCGCCGATTGTCTTCGTGAGCGCCACCACCGGCTATCGCTCGCATCAAATCTTCCCACTGATCAAACAAGCTTGGGAAGGACGGCAGATTGTGCTCTCCGATGAGGTGCTACATGATTTCTTGAAGCGGGTGGTGAAAAAGCATCTGCCGACTCGCGACCGAGGAGTGCGTCACCCGAAAATTTTGGGGTTGACCCAGCTTGGTTTTAACCCGCCGATGTTTGAAATGAAGATTAAACCCAATACCTCGGTGCATATTTCCTATGTCCACTATGTCGCCAACCGCCTGCGCGAAGAATTCGGTTTTTTCGCCGCGCCGATTGTGATGAAGCTAAGTAAACTTAAACGATAATAAATGCTAATTTTGTAAATCGGACGATAAACGCTAATCTACGAACATGCTAATGCGCGAATAGAAGAATGTGGCAGAATTGATTCATAGAGATTTATCATTTCTCATTACGGGCATCCTTTTCGAAGTTCATAATGAGCTCGGCAAATATACCACTGAAAAACAAGTATGTGATCTGATAGAGGAAAGGCTAGGTAAGGCACACATACCCTATCAGCGTGAAAGTGTACTGGTACCAATTCACGCCGGTGAAATGATTGGAAGACATCGAGTTGATTTCCTAATTGACAACAAGCTTGTCCTTGAGGTTAAATGCAAGTATTATTTAACACGGGAGGATTACTTCCAGATAAGGAGGTACTTGAGTGTTCTTAACATGAAGCTTGGAATACTGGTTAATTTTCATGAAGATCGCTTGCGCCCAAAACGAGTACTCAACAGCACAGGAAAAGAATAAATTCGCACTCGCGCATTGGATTAGCATATTTGTAGATTAGCGCCACACTTTCACATTCGCATTTATGAAACTTATCATCGGCCTTGGCAACCCGGGAAAAGAATATGAGCGCACTCGTCATAACGCGGGGTTTGTTGTCATTGACAAATTGACTACGGACTACGGACTACGGACTACGGCCGATAAAAGGAGCGATGCCGAAGTGGCCAAAGGAAAAATCAACGGCAAACGTGCGTTGCTTGCCAAACCGCAAACTTTTATGAATAATTCCGGCATGGCCGCGCGCGCGCTTTTAAATTTTTACAAACTAACTCCGGCGAATATTATTGTAATACACGACGATAAGGATATTCCGCTGGGAGAATTTCGGATACAAAAAAATCGCGGCGCGGCCGGACATAACGGGGTACAGTCAATCATCGACCAGCTTGGAACAAAAAACTTTACGCGCGTCCGGGTGGGGGTCGCGCCTCAAGACAAAACAATCCGCGATACCGCCGAATTTGTGCTGGGTAAATTTACCAAGGAAGAACAAAAGTTACTCTCCAAGGTTGTCGTAAAAATAATGGAGGAGATTAAACAACTTGTTGCATAATAACGTTTCGTACTTTCGTACTTTTCGTATTTCGTACATACTTATGAACTATCACGCCGCGCTCGCCCACTTCCCCAAAATAACCTATCTCCGCTATAAACGATTACGAAATTATTTTCCTACTATTGCCGATTCCTGGACAGCGGAAGTAGACGACTTTATAAAAGCCGGCCTCGAAGAAGAAATCGGCCACGAATTTATTGTCTGGCGCGAGGCGCATCCGGTAGAAAAAATCACCGAAGATCTAAAACGTGAGAACATTACCACGGTAACACTCGGAGAACCCGGCTATCCGCGACTGCTTGGAGAAATTGCCGATCCGCCGCACACCTTGTTTATCCGAGGCAAACTGCCTCCCTCGGAACAGCCGACCGTAGCCATAGTCGGCACGCGCAAATGCACCGGCTATGGCCGACAGATGGCCGAAGATTTCGCCGCCGCTTTGGTCGGTCAAGGCATCGCGGTCGTGAGCGGGTTAGCCCTCGGCATTGATGGTATCGCCCATGAGGCCGCGCTCCGGACCGGCGGCACCACCATTGCGGTGCTTGGCTCCGGAGTTGATCGTCGCCACATTTACCCCGCCGCTCACCAGCGCCTGGCGGAAGAAATTATTACCCATGGCGGCGCCGTAATTTCCGAATACCCGCCCGGATTCCTACCCACCCAATACTCCTTTCCGGCGCGAAATAGAATTATCGCCGGATTATCTTTAGGCACGCTTATTATCGAAGCGCCCGCTGAATCCGGCGCCTTAATTACGGCCAAATGCGCGCTGGATTATAACCGCGAGGTTTTTGCCGTTCCCCACCCGGTCACTTCCTCTCTCGGCGTTGGCGGCAACAATCTAATTAAGATGGGAGCGATACTTGTAAGCACAGTAGAAGATATCATGAATGCTTTACAGCTTAAAAATATCAAAGAGATTATCGCCAATAACCAAACCCTGCCGGCCACCCCGAACGAAGCCAAAATCATCCCTCATCTTTCTAAAGAACCATGCCATATTGACGCCCTTATTAAGCTAAGCGGGCTTGAAAGCGGCATTGTTACCGGCGCCCTTACCATGATGGAGATGAAAGGCCGGGTCAGAAATGTTGGTGGTATGATGTATGTTATCCGATAAACTTCTTGGCCTTGACCCATGTTAAGGCATGGTTGACAAAAACCAAATTATCTGCTAATTTATGGTCTTCCTGGGCTTATCCTGTTTTGACAGTCAGGCCTTTTTCAGCTATCATACCAGCTTATGAAGACCCTTGTTATCGACGAATCCCCCACCAAGGCGAAGACAATCAGTAAGTTTTTAGGAAAAGACTTTATAATAAAGTCTTCTTTTGGCCATGTCCGAGATTTACCGAAAAGCAAACTGGGTGTGGATGTGGAGCACGGCTTTGAGCCGCATTACATTGTGAGCCGCGATAAGACCAAGGTGGTAAAAGAGTTAAAGGATGCCGCCAAAAAGGCCGGCGAAATCTTATTCGCTACTGATGAGGACCGCGAAGGAGAAGCTATCTCCTATCATTTGGCTTTTATTTTGGGTATTGACCCGAAAGCGGCCAAACGAATTACTTTTCATGAAATTACGAAATCAGCGATTCTCCATGCCATCGAACATCCCCGCACCTTGGATCTTAACCTGGTGGACGCCCAGCAAGCTCGCCGGGTACTTGATCGGTTGGTAGGCTATAACCTATCACCGTTTCTCTGGAGAAAAGTCACCAAGGGTTTATCCGCCGGCCGCGTGCAGTCAGTCGCCGTGCGCCTGGTAGTAGAACGCGAGCGGGAAATTATTGCTTTCAAATCTGAAGAGTACTGGAGTGTTGAAGGAAAATTCTCCGCCAAAGGCGGATCCGCCTCGGGCAGACAAAATTCCGAATCCCAAAACGAAACTTTTTCGGCAAAATTAAATTCTATCAAGGATAAAAAACTTGATAAAATGGATTTGAATAACAAGGATCAAATAGACGCGATTTTAGCCGATTTAAAAAATACCTCTTATACCATCACCAGCGTTGAGGAAAAGGAAACGAAGCGTCTGCCGCCGGCGCCCTTTACCACCTCTAGCCTCCAGCAAGAAGCCAACCACCAACTTGGTTTTTCGGCCAAACAAACTATGCGCCTGGCCCAACAGCTTTACGAAGGTGTGGAGCTTGGAGACGAAGGTTCGGTCGGTCTTATTACCTACATGCGTACCGATGCCGTTACCCTTTCCGAAAAATTTTTAGGGGATGCTCAAGAAATAATCGGCTCTGCTTTTGGCAAGAACTATCAGCTGGCCGAGCCGCGGATATTTAAAAATAAAAATAAGAACGCGCAAGAAGCGCACGAGGCGGTACGGCCCACCGAGGCCGCGCGTACGCCTGAATCGCTACAGCCTTACCTCGAACGAAATCAACATCGGCTCTACACCTTAATCTGGAACCGAGCGGTAGCAACCCAGATGGCCGCGGCCGAACTTAACGCCGCCACAATTGATCTGGAAACTCCCTCCCCCCTACAGTCCCCCTCGGGCAGGGGGACATCAGCCGGCTATGGTTTCCACGCCACCGGACAGGTGATTACTTTTGACGGCTTCCTTAAACTGTATCCGGAAAAAACTAAAGAGAACGCTCTGCCCAAATTGAAAGTCGGCGAACCGGTAGGCTGCGCGGGGCTTACACCCGAGCAACACTTTACCGAACCACCCGCTCGCTACTCGGATGCTACGCTCGTAAAAGCTCTGGAAGAGTACGGCATTGGCCGCCCTTCCACCTATGCCCCAACAATTGCCACGATTGAAGATCGCGGATACGTGGAACGTGATGAAAAGAAAAAACTTAAACCAAAAGAAATCGCGCTCGTGGTCAACGATCTGTTAGTGGAGCACTTCCCGCGAGTGGTGGATTTTCAATTCACCGCCCAGCTCGAAGAGAATCTTGACGAGATCGCCCGCGGCGAAAAAGACTGGCGGCCAATTATTTCTACTTTCTACCAGCCCTTTAAGGAAAATCTGGATAAGAAAGATTTGGAATTGAACAAAAAAGATATTACCGAAGAGAAAACCGATGAGGTGTGCGAGAAGTGCGGCCAGCCGATGATAATTAAAATGGGACGCTTCGGAAAATTCTTGGCCTGCACGGGGTACCCCGAATGCAAAACCACCCGCCCGCTCCCCGGAGATGCCAAAGCGGCGGTGATGGCGGAACCCACCGATGAAAAATGCGAAAAATGCGGCGAGCCCATGATGCGGCGGATGGGACGCTATGGACCGTTTCTTGGCTGTTCGGATTATCCTAAATGCAAAAATATCAAGAGCATTGAGATTAAGATGAATTTGAAGTGTCCGACCTGTAAAGTTGGCGATGTGATAGAACGCCGCAGCAAACGCGGCAAGATATTCTACGGCTGCAATCGCTACCCCGAGTGTACTTTTGCTTTGTGGGACAAACCAACCGGTGAGCTGTGCCCGGATTGTAAACAGCCGCTCGTCTATGGCGCCAAGGGAATAATCAAATGCGGCAGCAAAGAGTGCGGTTATAAAAAAGAGGCGGCGATAGAAACGACCGAGTAATTATGAATACCGAAGAACAGCCCATTGACTTGCATTCCCCCACCAATAGCAAACTGATTGCCTTAATCTTGTCCTCTTTTCTTACCACCTTTGTGGTCGCGCGACTAATTGTCTACCTGGTGCTCAACCACCTCATTCCTAATTTATTTCTGACTGTTAGGGGCGTCCATATCCACCATTTTACCTACGGGGTGTTTATTCTGGCGATTGCCGGTCTTTACCTTCTTCTCAAACGACCCGAGGCGCATTTCCGCTCGTTCAAATTCTTGACCATTGCCTATGGTGTCGGCCTTGGCCTCACCTTTGACGAATTTGGCATGTGGCTGCGCCTGGAGGACAACTACTGGCTCCGGCAGAGCTACGACGCGGTTATCATTGTTACCCTTGTTTTACTCAACATCATTTATTACAAATGGCTGGTTCGCGGCCTTAAAGAATTGATTAAGCTGATAATGCCGAGGCAAAAAAATTAAAAATAGCTATGCCCTATACTATTGATTTGCCAAAAAATTTAACCGTCAACGACCTTATTGATAAGGTGAAGCAGTACACCAGGCCGGCCGAGCTTGATATGGTGTGGCTGGCCTATGAGGTCGCGAACAAAGCCCACGAAGGCCAAAAACGCAAATCTGGCGAGCCTTATATTATCCACCCGCTAGCCACAGCCTATATTCTTGCCAGTATGCGCCTTGACGCGGCGATTGTGACGGCAGCGCTACTTCATGACGTGCCCGAAGACACGGCGATAACTCTTGAAGAAATAGAAAAAGATTTCGGACCGGATATCGCCACTATGGTACGCGGCATAACTAAGCTCGGCAAGCTCAAGTACCGCGGCGCCGAGCGCTACATCGAAAACCTGCGTAAAATGTTCGTGGCCATGGCCGAAGATGTCCGCGTAATGATTATTAAATTTGCCGACCGCGTTCACAATTTATCCACCTTGCAATCACTCGAAGAAAAAAAACGCTACCGTATCGCTCTTGAAAGTTTAGAAATTTACGCCCCCATCGCTCATCGCCTGGGCATGGGAGAATT
>CAZMYO010000029.1:0-33378 GCA_964570525.1 uncultured Gammaproteobacteria bacterium
GCCGATTGTTTTTGATTGCGCACCGAGCGAGATAGCGTGGAGTCAAAAAGAAGTTAATAAAAATACCAAAGCCTATGCCGGCCCCCTCTTCAAAGGTATTTTTGAAACTCTCGGCCACCTCGAGCATCTTTACACCTCATTTCCCGAAGGCAAGATTTCCCGCGAAACCATTACCATTGGCAGTAAAACATCCAAACAACTGGAAACAGAACTCAACAAAGCAGGATTCCGGATTTCTGACTACGCCCGACACATGATGAAGCAAAAAGAATTTGTTATTCAAAAAAAATCGGAACAGGCTAATCTGGTGCGTCTTACCGTGCGAGACCTTGGTTTTCTCAATGGTGTCACCACTGATAAAATTTACAAAAAAGCGGAAGAATTTGGTTTAGAATTATGCCCGGCCGAAGTCGGGCCGCAGTATCGTTTGAAATATACTAACCAGCCAATGAACGAATATCTGTATGTTGCCATGAAGCAGATTTCCGACCCCTACGGCTATCCGAGCGTCTTCTACCTGAGGCGCTATGAGGACGGGGTCTGGCTGGAGGACAGCCACGCGAGGCCGGACTATCGTTGGCATCCCGAGCTTCAGTTCGTCTTCCGTCTCTCCAGTTTCCGCAAGTAACTTTGCAATTTTGAATCTTTTGGTCACTTTTGCTCCCCTTTCGTCTCATAGAAGATCATCCACTCGAGGAAGCCATGAAACGGATAAAAGAAATGTCAAAATTGGGGCGAGGAAGTTCCGCAAATTAAACGCCAAAGAAAAAATCCTAATAAAAAAAACTCCCTCCGCCTAGGCGGAGGGAGTCTAATTTTCAACAATTAACCGTTTCTGCGAGCTTGCATGCAATCTCGGCAGTAAACTGGTTTATCGCCAGACGGTTGGAAGGGCAATTGAGTAATAGCCGCTCCGCAACCGGCACAGGTCAAATTGACGCTGTACATTTGGCGAGGGGCGCGCGGACCGCGGCTCATGCCGCCACCCATGCCACCACCACTACTTTGACGAAAGGCGCGATTGCATTCACTGCAATACACGGGTCTGTCGCCAGATGGTTGAAAAGGCAATTGAGAAATGTGGGTCCCGCACTTAGCGCAGGTTAAGTCCACATCATACATTTGCCGATCAGTGCCATATGCCATAGTATGTGCTTTACCCCAGGAATTCGCTAGGCGAATTATCGGGGTCTGTTACGTTCCCAAAATGATGTTTGAGAAATTTTTAATAAAATTGCTCGACCGTCTCCAACGTTATATTGGAGATGTTTTGGGAACTATTCGTTCACCAATTTACAATGAAAAAAGTATACCATAAATTTAACTTCTTGTCAAGCAAGTGTGTCAAGTGGCAAATCGCCCTTAGTTTTTAGGTTATCCACCACTCCCGGCCGGAGTATTTTCGGTTGAGTTTTTTCCGGCAACAACTCTGGCAGAGAGGTAAGGGCTGGGGCGCTCGGCCCGTCTTGCCGAGTATGCGGCGAGGCAGGCTGGTGGTGAGGTTGCGAATGAGGACGGGTGGATGACTGGGATGAGCCAGGCGAAGCACCCGTAGCTTGAGCTAACGACATGCCTTTTTGGCGAGGATTTCCCAAAAGAACATTTTCTTGAAACGGACGCGGCCGCTGGCCATCTTTTTTTATTGTTTTATTGTTTTCTTGATTTTTTTTGGGGAAATTTTGGGAAGTATCGCGCCACCCATCACCGTCGTGAGAGCGAGGTGGACCAGACGGTCTGGAGTTGCTTTGAGAAAATGGCCGGCCAGCTGGCTTGCCGTCGCCACCACCTCTAGTGGTGACAAGTCGCGACCTGTCTACCGGCGCTCTTGCCGGAGCCGGGGTTTTTCCGACATTTTTAAACATTTCTTCTTCCGGATCTACTTCAAGTCTCCCCGCCTCTTCCGCTCCCACCGGCATCATGCCGCTCCAGCGCATCACCTTTTCTTCAATATCTTCGCGACTGGTGGCATAGCGTTCCCGAGAAACTTTTACCACTCTTTCGGTGCTTTGGGTAGAAAGGGCAATGGGCGGTAAAGTAGTAGCGCTAAATGGCCGTGAAGCGATGCCGTCAATCATGAGCTTAAGATATACTTGGAATTTCGGCAGGTTTACTAAATCTTCTTCAATAAAAGTAGGCGCGAACTCCTTGGCTAAAATTTCGGCATCAGTCGAGCCTACGCGGAAGGTTACCATCGTACCCACGTTACCAATCACCGATGCCAAAACCATCTCATCGAGCTGTTCCATATACTGGTGCGCCATAATGAGATCCAACCGATATTTGCGCGCCTCGGATAAAATATTGGCAAAACTTTCGGTGGCGAAATTTTGGAACTCATCAACATACAGAAAAAAATCATTGCGGGATTTTTCGGGAATATCGACGCGCTCCATAGCGGCCAGCTGAATTCTGGTAATCAACATGCCGCCGAGAAGCCGCGAATTGTCTTCGCCGATGCGGCCCTTGGACAAGTTCATGATAAAAATTTTCTTATTGTCCATGATTTCACGAATGTCAATTCGCGACTTTACCTGGGCGACGATGTTGCGAATTACCGAAGCCGACAAAAATTGACCGATTTTATTTTGAATCGGCGACACCGCTTCGGACCTGAACTTATCGGTATAGTTGGCAAACTCCGTCTGCCAAAAAGCTTTTATCACCGGATCTTTGGAGTTGCTCACCACCTGATCGCGATATTTTTTATCGGCCAACATGCGATTGATACCGAGAAGAGTGGTACCCGGAAAATCGAGCAGAGCCAGAATGGTATTATTTAAAATGTACTCCATGCGGGCGCTCCAAACATCCGGCCAAATCTTTTTAAATACTCCCATAAGGCCCGAGGCTACCAAATGCTTCTGTTCCGGCCTAATAGTCTCCAAGATGTTAAAACCAATGGGAAAATTAATATCCGCCGGATTAAAATACACCACATCATTAATTCGGTTGGCAGGGATGTAGTCAATAATCTTTTCCGCGAAATCGCCGTGCGGATCTACCAAGCCAACGCCATGACCGGCATAAATATCGTTGAGCACCATGTTCTCTAAAATGGTCGTTTTGCCCATGCCGGTTTTCCCGACCACATACATATGGCGGCGGCGATCATCGAGCTTGATGCCGAATTTTCGGTTCTGATTGCGAAAATTGGTCGCGCCAAAAAAGTTGATGTCAGAATCAGCTTTGATTGGCGGTGTTGGTGGTGCTGGATTGTCTTGGTTGTTCTCCATAGCAACATTATATAACAAAAGAACGGTAAAAACAACCAGAAAATGAAGCTTAGCTCAATTTACTCTTCCTTAATATCTAAGGCGGTAACAATAACCGGATTCACCGGACTCGACATTTCGGACCCATTGCTCTGTACTGGTGCGGTCGCGATTTTATCAACAACATCAAGGCCGCTTACGACACTGCCGAAAATTACATAATTTTTTGGCAAAGGATAACTGGCGTGCATAATAAAAAATTGGCTGCCGGTGGTATTTGGCCCGGCGTTGGCCATGGCGATGGTCCCGCGCGTATACTCACCGCTGAACGGTTCATCATCAAAACGATAGCCCGGATCGCCGGTGCCATCCCCTTTCGGATCGCCGCCCTGAATCATAAAACCATTAATGACCCGGTGAAAGATGGTGGTGTTGTAAAAATTATTTTGCGCGAGATTAACAAAATTATTTACGGTAATCGGGGTTTCCTTGGCGTTAAGATTAACAGTGATGTCTCCTAAGGTCGTGCGGAGGATGGCGGTATATTTTTTATTTTTGTCTATGCTCATGGAAAAAGGCTTAGCGCGCCTCTTCGGCGCATTGGTTATAGCGGTTTTTTTATCCGAGGGTAAGCTCGCGGTCTCTTGGTTATCATTCTTTGGCTGAACATTCTCCTTTGATAACATATCTTCGAGTGTGCCGGACTTCTTGGTGAGATTAGCTGCCCTTTGATCTTGCGCCTTCAGAAGGTACGCAAAACCCCAGCCAAGCGCGGCAACAATCGCTATAACGACAAGTAAACGAAACATATTAATATGTGTCAAAAATAGATAGTTATCGACAAGCGCTCCAGAGCCCTCGCCCCGCTTCTCTCGCCTCACGCGCGGCGGCTACAAACGCCGCGCTGTATTTTACATCCGGCGGAAAAGTGGCCGCCTGGGCGTAGCCTTCTTTCACTAATTCCAAATTTACAAACGTTCCATCTTCCAAATATACGTACCGCAGGAGCCGTCCGTACTTGTCTACCTCGGAAACATCTTTAACCAGCCTCACCTTTTGTCCCGAAACAAAACTTTTATTGGCCGCCGAAGCCTCTTTGCCAAAACACTGCACCGGTTTGCGCGGGTGCGCTGTTTCCGGAGTATCCATTCCAATATAACGCACTTTTTCTCCGCTATCTATTTCAATGGTGTCCCCATCCACCACGCGAAGGACGAGGTGATACTCACCGTCTACCGGAGCTGGTTTCTCTGCCACCTTTACTTTCGCTGTCGCCAACTCGATGTTTGGCGCGGAAGTAGCCGCGGGCGGTTTGATAAAACTTTTTATCGTCTTGGGCGATAAAACTCTTTGATTTTTAAAAATAACCGCCTGCGTCGCAAATCCCAGCATGAGAATTGCCACGATAATTATATATTTTTTTAATCGGCGTCCCATAAATATTAAAAAACTAACTAAATAATTCCGCGATTTTTTTCACGTCTACGGCCTCTTTAGCCCGAACGATTGAATGCATCGATCCTCCCCCATCTTCGGCGGAACGCGGAATGATATGCCAATGCACATGACCGACAGCCTGGCCCGCGGCCGGGCGATCGTTAATGCCGATATTAATTCCCTCGGGATTAAGCACTCCCTGAACACGACGCAGGGTTCCCTGGAGTCCTATCATCATTTGCGACCAATCTTCGCTATCCATCTCGAGTAGGGACACAAAATGTTGCTTGGGTACTACCACAGTATGGCCCTTGGCGCAGGGGTGAATATCCAAAAACGCCAGCACGTAATCGTCTTCGTAAACTTTGTAATTCGGAATCTCTCCGGAAATAATCTTACAAAACAAGCAGTCTATCATAGATTTATTATTAAAAAAGACATTGGTCCATATATTTTTTAGATATTGTCCCGACTAAGTCGGGATCCCGCTCGCGGCGGGAGATATTAGATATTATTGATTACCATATCGCCACACTGCCACCAGCCTAAACGTGAGTGTTGGCTGCTCCTTTAAACTCTTAGAAGACATAACAACCCAGCATCTATCCGCTTTCGTTAATTCCAATCCCCTATTAAGCAAACTATAATCTTTCCCACGTTCAAGGTCAACTAATAATTTACCGAGATCTGGTTGCGCAAAATATTGATTAATCGGGAATCCCCCGCCAATAATTTCTTTTCGTGAAATCGCCTCCAAGGCCAAGAGCTGGTAAGTAGCGGCAACGACGCAATGGGCCCCGCGATCTTGTTCCTCTGACCAGACATACTTCATAGCCAGGTACTCGTCACGGCTTACGGTATTTGTGTCCGGGCCAAGGGAGTAGGAGGCGATGATACTACAAGAAAACAAGAAAACAAGAAAACAAGAAAACAATGCCCCCCTCTCTTTTCTAAACAACCAATTTAAGAATACCATACAAAGGACTACGAAGAGCAGGGCCACGACATTATCCAATCGGCGGGACAATATTTGCTCACCAACCAAAATATACCGCCCGATAATGTAGCTGCTCATAATACTCACCCACATCAGAACAAGCCATGTGTAAGCAGCTTCTTTTTTTTTCAAACTAATAAACAACCCGACGGACACCGCAATGATAAAAAGTACCATGAAACCGACCAGCCACCAGCGCCAACTGGTAAACACGTTAACCACAAAAGCATAACTCGGCACCTGATTAAAAATAATATTACCGGTAGAAATATCGTGCGGCCGAGGGCCGCTCGCGAGATACCAGGCCGTAAAATTACCGAATAATTGTTTAACTTGAGTAAGCCAGTCAATTCCCGCCGGAAAATTGCTGTAGCCAAAAAACAACTCAATGGCGGGAATAATTAAAACGGCCAGCAAGGTTGTCATCGCGAGGCCGAAGGCCGTGGCGATTTCCTGGTATAAAGCACTTCTTAATCCAGGGGATTGCTTCGTCGCTTGAGCCACTTCTCGCAATGACAGCGCCCGTACGACTTCCGCCAATCCCCAACTTATTACAAACAGCAACGCATACAGAGCATAACCGAAAAAAGAAAACAAACCAAGCGCCAATAAAATTATTGTTTGTTCCCATCTGCTATCTTGCAATCGCTTTAAGACGAGAACGGTAAACAAAAGCCAACTTAAAAATCCTAAATTTACCGGCAAAGTAAACGCTCCGCCCGCCTGCCAAGCAAACGGCAAAAAACCAAGCCACACCAAGAACAAGGACCGTTTCTTCTTCCAGCCAAAGCAACTACCGAGCTCAAAGAGGAGTAGCGGTAAAAACAGCGACCACATAATCGGCAGGAACCACCTGTTGAGAAGTAAAAGGTCAATGGACAAAAGGCGTGAGATAATAGCCGAAATACCCCAAAAATTCCCATATGACAGCTGGCCAATCACACTTTTTAAATTTTGGGATTTTGAATTTGATTGGGAATTGAGAACCTGCCTGCCGGCAGGCAAGGTTGGGAATTGGGAATTTTCATCAAGCTTGGCCTCCTTAAACGGCAGTTCCTGAACCATTCTCTCCTCGTTCGCGATATGCCTCCATTGGTCGGCCCCGTAGAGAAGCTCGTGCGTGAGCGGCAAATAGCTGTGGAGGAGCAAAGAGTGCGCCATCAGTAAAAATAAAATTGTGCCGGTGCGCAGTGAAGAAAATACCAACAACCCCAGCAGGAGCGTCGCGGCGAAAAAAATGTAGATATAAGAACTCGGGATAGTCTGCCAGGGAGTAAGAATGTTCTCCACCGTCCGCGCGTGATAAAGTAATAAAAAACCCCAAGCGGCCAACCCGCCATAGACTACAAACCCGAGCCTGCTCGCCACCCAATACGGCTCGCCGCTCACCACTTCGCCCTCCTCTTCGGCCAAAGGTTCCCCGGCCCACATTTTTAATAAATTAAAAATAAAACCGTTTATAAAAAAAATGCCGGCCATCACCGGCGCCGTGAGCGTGTAAAAAATCACCGCGAGGCCAGAGAGCCAGCCGAGCAAGGTAAAACTTAAGAGCGCTCCCAAGATTCTGGTGCGCCACCCTGCTTTAAAATGAAAAAAGTTAACCAGAAGTCCCGCTGCCCCAGCGGAGCTGTGCCAGAGCAAAAGCAAAAAAAGTATCCACCCAAAGCCACCGTTGTGCCAGCGAGTAAGATTAAAAAAAACCAAAATCGTAAGGACCAGCACCCAAAAACTTCTCTTAAATAACATATTTTTTCGTATATTTCACAGCTTTCATCACCGCCATGAGGCGGGACCCCGCTGCGGCGGTGGTACTTCGCACATTTCATTAAAACTAAACTCATTTTAACATTATAGGGGTAGAAATACAACGGCAGACAAAACCACACAATCTCCTCACACTTCCTCCACACAAACCACTTGTGGTAAGATAGCGAACTGGGATAGAATAACCATCACACAACACACCCCTACCCCTCTTTTTAGAGGGGAATAAACCCACCCGCCCACATTCGCATATTCGCATATCATTATATGCCCGACGAAATAGAAAAAATACCGCCGCAAAGTTTGGAAGCCGAGATGTCTTTTCTCGGCTCGGTTCTGATTGATAAGGAAGCCATGCTTAAGGTGGCGGATACTGTGCGCGTGGAAGATTTTTACAAGAGCGCTCATGCCAAAATTTTTGAAGCGATTCTTGAACTTTACGGCAAAAACGAACCGATTGATTTGTTAACCTTAAGCAACCGCTTGGAAGAAAAAAACCAGATTGAAAGCGTGGGCGGGCGAACGTATCTCGCCGCGCTCACCAACACCGTTCCCACCGCCTCGAATGTCGCGCATTACGCGAATATTATCCACCGCAAGGCCACCCGCCGCCGGCTGCTTGGCTCTGCTAACGAAATCAGCCGATTAGCCTATCAGGAAGAAATTGACGATATCGAACACATTCTTGATGAAGCGCAACAACATCTGTTTGGCGTTTCAAAAATTTATTTTAAGCAAGGTTTCACCCCTATTCGCGGAGTTTTAGCGGATGCTTTTGACCGCATTGACGATCTCCATAAAAATAAAGGGCAGCTCCGCGGCGTACCCACCGGCTTTAAGGCGCTCGATAACCTTTTGGCCGGACTCCAAAAATCTGATTTGGTAATTATTGCCGCGCGGCCGTCCGTTGGTAAAACATCTTTGGCTCTGGACATCGTGCGAAACATTGCCACTAAACAAAAAGTGCCGGTGGGATTATTCTCGCTTGAAATGAGCAAAGAACAATTGGTGGATAGAATGTTGTGCTCCGAAGCCAATGTTGATTTATGGAAAATGCGCACCGGCCGGCTCTCGGATCGCCCTGAAGACGACGACTTCCCGAGAATCGGCCACGCCATTGGCGTGCTCTCCGAGTCCCCCATCTTTATCGACGATTCACCGAACATCAACATCATGCAAATCCGCACCAAAGCCCGGCGGCTGCAAGCCGAGCATGGGCTCGGACTCATAGTTATCGACTATTTACAGCTCATGGAGTCGGGGAGCAACGGCAACAGCGATAATCGCGTGCAGGAGGTGGCCGAAATTACCCGCGGCCTCAAAGGTATCGCGCGCGAGCTCAATATTCCGGTCTTGGCGCTCTCCCAGCTTTCGCGCGTGGTGGAGCAAAGCAAACCGGCCATCCCAAAACTTTCACATCTGCGCGAATCCGGCTCTATTGAGCAAGACGCTGACGTGGTGCTCTTCATCTACCGTAAATCCGCCGACCGCAACTACCGCTCCGAAGATATTCCGCCGGATGAACGCAACATCGCCGAAGTTCACATCGCCAAACATAGAAACGGCCCTACCGGCATGATAAAAGTGGCCTTCAACGAACAATTTGCCTCTTTCCGCAGTCTGGAAATGGCCCTAACCGATTCCAACGCCGGAGCGTTAAAACCAAAATCAGCCTTCGGGAGGCCGCCGGAGAATCCAATACCGCAGTTTTAATAATGTGTCATTTCGATCCGCCGGCTGGCGGAGCCGGCTGGCGGAGCCGGCTGGCGGAGAGAAGTCTCTGTCCGCTCGTTCGATTTTATTTAAGACAAAGATCCCTCGTCAGCTCCGACGTAACGTCGGGGCTTCACTCGGGATAACAACAACAAACATATGAGCATGTTTAGCAAACTCAAACAGTTCAAAGATATGCGCGACCAGGGGAAAAAGTTGCAAGGCGCGCTCTCCGGAGAAGTCGTTACCGTTCGTGCCTTGGGAGACAAGGTGGTGCTTACTATGGATGGCAGCCTGCAGATCAGTGGCCTCGCCATTGCGCCGGAAGTTTTGACTCCGGAAAAAAAGGAGAAACTGGAAAACGCCATCAAAGAGGCGCACAGCGACGCTCTCAAAAAAATGCAGCGCATCATCGCGAGCAAAATGCAGGAAATGGGAGGATTTCCGGGCATGCCTAGCTCCTAGTTGTCATCGCGAGGAGTGAGGAACGAGCGACGTGGCGATCCCCTGGCTTCGCAGAGCCAACTTAGTTTTGAAAACCTGGAGATTGCTTCGCGGAGTTTATCCCACCAAAAGCGGGGCCCGCAATAACAAACCTATGTATTCCTCTCCCATACAAAATTTAATAAATTCTTTAAAAAAACTCCCGTCGGTCGGCCAACGCACGGCGGAACGATTTGTTTTTTATTTGCTCAAATCCGGCAAAAAAGAAGTTACCGAGCTAATGCTGGTGTTAAAAGATCTTATTGAAACCGTTAAAAGCTGCGAGGTCTGCTGGAATTTTACCGACGCGAGCCCCTGCCCGCTCTGCCAAAATAAAGGACGCGACCAAACCACTATTTGCGTGGTGGCCGACCCCCAAGATCTGGCAGTGATTGAACGCACCGGAGAATACCGCGGAGTCTACCACGTGCTGCGCGGACTCCTCGACCCCAGCGATGAGGAGAGTCTGGAAAGAATGAAGGTGAAAGAACTCTTAGAAAGAATTAAGAATCCCGCCACTCCGGCGGGCAGGCAAGAATCACGAATTAAGGAACTTGTCCTAGCTTTGAATCCTGATCTTTCCGGTGAAGCTACGATGTTATATTTGGAAAAAGAAATAAAAAATCGCCACTCGGCCGTTAAAATTACCCGCCTCGCGAGAGGTCTCCCGATGGGAAGCGACTTGCGCTATGCCGACGAGATCACCCTCGGTAGCGCTCTCAAAAACAGAATTGTAAGATAACACGGATTACGCTGATTAGAGGTAATGATTACAGTGATTATGAACTAAAAAGACGCCTGGTGGGCGTCTTTTTTAATCTGCGAAATCCGTGTTATCCAATCTTCACTTCCGTAAACCGCTGCCGCTGGCCATGCACTTTGTGATAGCGCACTTTGCGCTTAAACTTTTCTACCCGAAGCGTGCGATTCTTGCCTTGTTTTAAAACTTCGGCGGAAATGGTTGCCCCATCCAGAAACGGCTGGCCCACTTTGACATTGCCGCCGTCATCGTCGGCCGTCAACAACACTTCGGCAAAGGTCATTTTTTCGCCTTCTTTGACGGGCAACTTTTCCACCTTGAGAACATCTCCGGTCTTAACCAAATATTGTTTTCCACCGGTAGCAATAACTGCGAGCATATCCAAAAGATTAGGGAACTAAAGATTAAGAGTGAAAATAGTATATACAAAAAGCCAAATTTTGTCAACCCCGTGCACCAAAAGCCCCTCTCGAACAGCCCTTAAAAATAGTAGCCCGCCCCGACGTTACGTCGGGACGGGTAGGGTTAACTGGGGCAAGAATTAGTCGCCGCGGTAATCGGCGGTATCAACCTGCCCGTTGATTTGCGACTTCTTGTGCTTCTTCTTTTTTCCGGGCTTGCCCTGATTTTCCTCCGGCCGGTACCACTTGTACTTCTTGGCCTGGAACTCGGCCCAGAATTGCTTGAATTTACTCACCGGAATGGCGTAGGCCATGGAACCGGAGTTCATCCCGATCAAAATCGCGACAATCCCCTTCTGCCGCTGGCTGACAATGGCCGATCCGGACGAACCGCCGCCGACATTTATCTGCAAGACCGCGGTTCCTTTCCAGTTTACTTCATCCTCGCCCACCAAAATCGTCCGATCCACGCTCTCCATGCTCACCAGTCCGCGGAACAAGAGCTTGCCCAAGTTGTGCGGCGAAGCCAAATTGCTGACAATTTCTCCGTTATGCGGATCGTTAGCCGCGAGCGACATGGTGGGAACCAGATGCTCCAGCTCAACTTCCAAAACCACAAAGTCGTTTAGACGGTGCTGGTATCCGTGAACTAGAATCTTGGCGGGGAAAAAATGTTTCGCGCCAGGATCGCGAAAAGTAATGTACCAATTGGAGGGTCTGGTCACTACCTTCTCGTGATCGGTATCGTCATCGCCGACGCAATGCGCCGCGCTGACGAAATAATACTTTTTTCCCGTCCGAGCGAAAGCCGTGGCCGTGCAGACAAAATTCAGATTCCCCTCCTCATCCTCTTCAAAAAGGTTGACGGTGGCCTTTTTGAACTCGCGCTCCCACGGCTCCATGTCCACTTCGGCGACAGCGCCGGAAGAAAGGTTTTCTCCCCGGGCGGAGTAGGCGAAACCGAGTAGCGTCAAGGCAACGATGCCAGCATTTACCTGTCTCATGGCTTACCTCTTTCTTTGGCACCATGCCAAGTGATACTTGTTATAGTAAATAAAAAACCGCTTCATGTCAAATGCTGGTTAGCGAAGGCTGGTTTCTTACCTTTCTATTTTAATACTATCTCCAACCTTTAAATTATGATCCTTGGCAAATCCGGCCGGGAGCTCCACGACAAAGTTAGATGCCGCGCGGGCAAAATAGGGCGTGAGTTCGGCCTCAAGGCGCGCCTGGTCGGGCGGTAGGTTTGGCGCGATATCCACAACCGTTGTCCCGTCCAGCCAAACAATATCCAAAGGGAAACGCATAGCGCGCATTACCATGGCGTGCTGTCCCCGCTCGGGAAAAATAAACAGCATGCCTTGATAGTTCCCCATATCTTTTTTATTACTCCAACCCTCGATGCCTCGAGCCTCGGTATTCGCCACCAAAACTTTTAAGCGCTCGCCGCCAATATTGAGATACGCTTTCGGCCAGATGGCCGTATATATCTTTACACCCACTGCCGCCACCATGATCAGAACAAAAACTATGATGTGCCACCTTTTTACCGGCTGGTGTTCTTTGGTTGAGTTAGAAAAAATCATACTGCTTTTAGAGACTATTTTAATCCAGGGGATCCCGACTTAGTCGGGATGACACGTTGTTTCGTATTCAATCTCCACCCCAAGGCTACCATACCCACGAGCAACAAGAGAAGTACCGCCAATTTTTGGGTGCTTTGTAAAAACAGAGCGGCCGCGCCAAACAAGGCGGCTATTACATAATAAATAATCACCACCTGCCGCTCCGATAATCCGTAATCCAGCAGTTGAAAATGAAGGTGCTCCCGATCGCCTTGAAAAACCGGTTTCCCATGGCGGACTCTGCAATACATAACCCGCGCCAAATCCAACACCGGCACCGCGACCACCAGAAGCGCCGTTGCCACTTTGCCCCCGGAAATCACGGCCAAAACCGCCAGAATAAATCCGCAAAAAAGCCCGCCGCTCTCACCCAAAAATATCTTCGCCGGATAAAAATTAAAAAACAAAAACCCCAGGCACGCTCCCGCAAAAATCAGCGCCAAGAGCCCCACGTTCGGCTGATAAAACTTTGTCGTCTGCGTTAAAAAATAAATCATCATGGCGCCAATCGCCACCACCCCGGTCGCGAGGCCATCCAAGCCATCCACAATTTTGGTAGCGTACATTATTCCCATGAGCCAAAACCAAACGGCCACGTTGCCAACGACTAAACTTAACTCGACAAACCCGCCCCACGGATTGGTAATTTTTTCAAGCGTTATTCCCAGCCAAATAGCCATGGCGGTCGCAACGCCAGTAAAGATAAGCCGCCACCAGGCCGAGAAAGGCCGTACATCATCCAGCACTCCGACAATCATAATAATGACGCTGGCCACAAAAGCTGCCAGCAATTTTGATGCCAATCGCTCAATACCAAATATCGGATGAAAGAAGGCTGTGTATCCGACTGTCGCCCAAAAAGCCAAAAAAATGGCGACCCCGCCCAACAGCGGTACCGCTCGGCCATGCTTCTTCCGCTCTCCGTCCGGCACGTCCACCACCTTGAGACGAATGGCGAGAAGGCGGACACACAAAGTAAATAGAAGTGATAAAAGAAAGGATATTGCGAAATATGCCATAAAAAATTCCTAAGGGATTCGTGACTTAGACATTTATCACTGTTATTTTCCCCTCCGCTCCTATTTCTATCACATCCCTTCTTTTCAGCCCGCCTTTCAAAACCAAATCGGCCAGCTGATTTTCTACCCGTTCCTGGAGCACGCGGCGCAGCGGCCGGGCGCCAAACTCCGGATCAAATCCAACTGACGCGAAAAACTCCAGGGCTTCGTCTTTCACCGCGAGCTCAATGCCCTTGGCTTCCAACTCTTTGGCGATGTGCTTTAGCATGAGCGAAGCGATTTGTTTAATCGCGGCGTGATCTAGTGGTCGGAAAAGTACGATGCCATCAAAACGATTGAGAAACTCCGGTCGGAAATATTCCTTCAATTCTCCGTGGAGAAGCTCGCTCTTAATAATATCCGTGGTTTTTCCCGCTTTGATTTCTCCCTGAACGAAGCTCGTGCCCGCGTTGGATGTGGCGATCAAAATAACATTGGTAAAATCCGCCACCCGGCCGGTGCTGTCGGAAAGCCTGCCATCATCCATCACCTGCAAAAAGAGGTTTAGAATATCCTTGTCGGCCTTCTCGATTTCATCCAAGAGGACAAGCGCGAACGGCGAGCGGCGTACCGCTTCGGTGAGAATGCCGCTGCCCTTTTCGCCCGGACTGCCGATGAGACGATAGATGCTGGCTTTATCCTGGTATTCGCTCATATCAAGACGAATCATGCGCTCTTCGCCGCCAAAATAAACTTCCGCGATTGTTTTGGCAAGCTCGGTTTTACCAACACCGGTTGGCCCCAAAAATAAAAAGTTGGCGATTGGCCGCGTGGTCGAGCGAATTTTCGCGCGCGCGCGGCGAAGAGCGTTGGCCACCACGTTCACCGCTTCGTCCTGGCCGATAAGGCGCTGGTGCATCGCTTCTTCGAGGTGTAGGAGCTTGGTCGTCTCATCCGCCGAAACGGTGGTTACCGGAATTTTGGTTTTCGCCGCTACCACCGTTGCCACCTCTTCACTTGTTACCAAAGAGTTGACGCCTTTTTTGGCGCGGGTGAAGCTGGCGGCTTCATTCATAATCTGAAGCGCGCTCCCGGGAAGCGCTACATCGCGCAGATAATGTTTGGCGAGATCCACTGCCTTCTCAATCGCTTCGTAAGCAAAAAATACCTGTTGCTTATATTCCACCGCGCCAACCTTTGACTCCAACACCTGAATCGCCTGGTTCTGATCCATTTCCTCCACCACAACTTTTCCAAAAAGAGTGCCCAATTTGGAATTAACAATGTGCTGGGCGAAGGCCTCGCTGGTTGTGGTGGCAATGGTTATAAAATGCCCGGAACCGAGATAATCGGCGAGCGTGTCGGCTACATCCAAACTTTTGCTGCTACTCCCCACCGAGATGCCCACCAATTCCTGCACATTGTGAATCAACAAAATAATGTTTTTAGCGCGCGCGATTTCCTGCATAATATTGATAAGCCTATCCACCGCTTCGCTTGGCGTGGCCCCGGAAAGAAGCTCGGAAATACTCAAACGCACCAGCCGCTTGTCTTTCAGCCGTTCGGGCACGTCATCCTCCACCATTCTTAAGGCCACCCCCTCCACAATACTCTTTTTGCCGACGCCATAATCACCGACGAGAATAACGTTTTGCTGGCCCCCGTCCACAATCTGAAAAATTTCTTCAATTTCTTTTTCTCTCGCGACGCAAGGTTCGGTGTGGCCAAACTGAGCGAGAAGCGTGAGATCGTCGCTGAATTGATTAAGAAACGGTGTCGCGACAGCGGTCATGGCTTTGTCCATGCCATGCTTGGAACGATGCCGAGCGGCCGAACGGAATTTGAGATACTGGCGATGCAGGCGCTCCCTGATTCTCGCCCACTCAACGACATTGGTAAGTTTTTGCCGATCCACAGTCAAATCATACAAAATCTCCTGGAGCTTGGCCGACGAGGCGATGGTGGCAACCAAAAGTTCCGTAATACTTACATACTCCTGGTGCGAAGCATGCGCTTCTTCGTAGGCATAAAAAATAATCTGGCGAACTTCAGCGGCCACGGTGGGGGGGGCGACGCCCCGAAGGGGCCCCGTCGGGGCTGATTTTCCGCTTGTCAGGAGCGGCTCCAATTGTTTTTGAATCACTTGGGCCGAAATACCGAGGCGTATAAAAATGTTGGCAATTCTATTGGAAGAGAGGAGCGCGTTAAACAAATGAAACGGCGTTACTTTTTCTTCTCCGGCTTTATCGGCCAAGGCATAGGCCGCGCCTATCACCGCCAAAGCTTCGTCGGTAAAGGCTTTGTTGATAGCCATGGTTTGCCGCCGCGCGAGCTTTTTTACCTCGGCCCAGGTCTTGGCCTCGGGGGGAGTCTCCCCGGCTGACTTTTTATAATCATAGCGCTCGACCATGCCAAAATGCTGCCGCTCGCGGATGGAACGGTACCAAATGTAGCAGAAACAAATTATACCGAGCCATATTAATACCTTGGTGGCAGTGGGGAGGTTGAAAAGCAGGTCAACGCCCGCGCCGGTCGAGGGCAAGCGACGATAGGCAAAGTACGCGGCCCACAACCAAAAATTAAGCCCAATAACCAGAACCGTTATCCAGCGTATTTTATTAAAAATTCGGCGGGCCTTAAAAAGCGCCAAATAATAACGCTCCAAAGGATAATTCCAATACAGCCATAACCCTCGCCTAAAATATCCCATCGCCATACCACGGCATTCGGGGCATTTTCCCAAATTCACAAAACCAATCGCCCGGCAGGCGGCACAAGGGGTGAGTGGCAGTGGCGGCAGTGTTTCAAATAGCATAAAGCTTGTCATTGCGAGGAGTCCTCCGACGACAACGTCGGGGGACGACGTGGCAATCCTCTGGATTAAAGTGCTCACTAGTTAGTCTGTAAACTAGGGGATCCCCACGCTCGCCTTGGCGTAGCTACGCTTCGGCGAAGCCAGGTCGCTACGCTCCTCGGGAGGACACAATGGTGATAAACCCATACACGACAACCGCGGGGATGGTGAGCCACACCAAGAACAGCGCCAAACATACTACCAGCCAAAATACGAGGGCGATACTGCGGCCCGCCACCTGCACCGAGCGCATAAAAAAGCTCACCAGTTTTCCCTGCCAATCATATTGCCCGAACATGGGCACAAAAATATTTTGAAGCCACAACCCCGGGGCTAAAGCGCGATTTCCTTTTTTTAATAATTCCAAACACCACTGCGCCGCGTGCTTCACCCCGCCGGTGTACCACCACAACGGAAAATACAGGGCATCGAGCGCCGCTTCTAAAATCAAACGTTGGATAATTACTAAATACATACGCAATTAGTATATCACACTTGAAGCTGTTTATAAAAAAAAAGCCCCGCCGCGAACGCGTGAGGCCTGAAATGACCGGCTGAATGTCATGACTTTCTCCCCCGGATATAAGAAACTGTGATATACGCAAAATATGCGATGGGTATAGCCGCGAATACCACCCCTGCTATTGAGTTCGCATTGATGGGCATCGTCAACCTCCTTGGCCGTCATCATTTCATAAAAAAGAAATTTTGTCAATTTAGCGTTTCGCCATGGCGGCGTCGGTAGAGATATATTTGATACGCGCCACCGGCGCCATCTTAACTTCCGACAGGCGCTTTTTAATACTCGCGAGCGACTGGTTGGCCGCTACCTCGGACTCGAGCTTTTGCACCCCGTTTTGCGCCGAAGAAACTTGACTCTCCAAATTATGAATAATATAGCCGCTTGTTGACAGGGAGTTAGTCTCGGCAATGTAGCCGATGCCCAAAACAATCACGAGTCCGATGATAATAATTCTGGCCGAGGTGCCGGTAAGCCACGCGGGCAAAGTAAACGCGCGGATGGAGTTAAAAAAATGGTGAAATTGATAGCGGATACGTAATTTGAGTGACATAACGTAAGAAAATTTTACAATTTCTCAACAACTCTCAATTTTGCGCTTCGCGCCCTGGGGTTAACTTTGAGTTCATCTTCCCCGGCCACGATTGGTTTTTTAGTAATGAGTCGCACTAGTTTTCCCTCAATTCCTTTAAAATACTGCTTAACGATTCTGTCTTCTAAAGAATGGAATGTAATTACTGCCAAGCGCCCGCCAGGAGCTAGCACGTCCACGGCCTGGGGCAATACTTCTTTAAGTACATCCAGTTCTTTGTTTACCGCGATCCGGAGCGCCTGAAACACTTTGGTGGCCGGGTGAATTCCATCCACCTGAAAAATCTCTTTGTCGGTTTGTAATTTTTTGCGGTAAACTCTCAAAACTATTTCTACCAACTCTTGGGTTCGTTCAATCGGTTTATGCTTTCTTTCGGTAACAATCGCGCCGGCAATCTCACCGCTCAATTTTTCCTCCGCGTAGATTCTAAAAATTTTTCTTAAATCTTCTTTACTGTAATTATTTAAAATTTCCGCCGCCGTCTGAATTCTGACTTCTGAATTCTGACTTCCGCCAAAACGCATATCGAGCGGCTCGTCTCCGCCAGCTGGCGGATTAAAACTGAACCCTCTCCCCCGCTCGGCAAACTGCGGACTGGACCATCCCAAATCCATGAGCACGGCGTTAATCGGTCCGAAATTTTTTTCAGTAATGATCTTTTTTAAATTAGCAAAGTTATCTCTGGCAAAAGTTACCCGCTCTCCGAAACGATATAAATACTGCTTAGCCCGCAAAACTGACTCCGGATCGGCGTCAATGCCGAGTAATTTTCCATTCGGGGCTGTTTTCTCTAAAATCGCTTCGCTGTGTCCGGCATCGCCCAAGGTGCAATCCAATACATTCTGACCAGGTTTTAAATTCAGAAATTCAATCGTTTCTTTCAGCAATACTGGTACGTGTCGCATACGTTTAGACTACAGCTATCAGACTACGGACTACGGCTAGTGAGTGTTCTACGCCTACAAGCATACTGCTGTAGTCCGCCTACACCCCCAGCTCCGCCATTCGCTCCGCGATGGTGCCGCTCTCGGCTTCGGTCTGGCCTTTATAAATCCTCCACTTTTCTTCATCCCAAATTTCCAAACGACTGTAGAGCCCGGCGATTACAACATTTTTTTTCAAACCGGCAAAGTGGCGCAAGTATTCCGGAATGAGCGCGCGGCCCTGTTTGTCAAATTCCACGTCCATCGCGCCGGCAAGCATGTGGCGCGAAAAAGCGCGGCTGTTGGCTTGGCTAATTGGAAGCGCGGCATATTTTTCCGCCGCCTTACTCCACTCGTCTTTAGTGTAAAGAAACAAACAATTATCAAGCCCTTTGGTAACTACAGCGCCTTTGTTTAAATCAGCGCGAAACTTGGTCGGTATGGCCAACCGTCCCTTATCATCCAAAGAATGCGAGTACTCTCCAATAAAAGCCATAACAGTAAAAATTACTTTGGGAATTTCCCCACCTATTACCACTTAGTTCCATTTTATACCACTACTCAACACCCGTCAACACTTTCCTACCCTACTTATCCACAGCAAGATTCTCTTAACTTAGATGAAATCGAGCCAAACAAAACACCCTAATTTTGTTAGGATGTTTTTTATAAAGCGGACTACGGCGAGGCAGACCGACGATTTCAAGGAATACGAGGTTCCAATCGTCGGCCTTTTCTTTTTCTATTCTTTTTATTTCCTCCCCGTTTTAGGGGGAGCCTGCCTGCCGGTAGGCAGGGACAGAGGAGGGGGTATTGCGACAGCAGCCATATACCCCACCCCTCGCCCCTCCCCTAAAAGGGGAGGGAAACGGTTTGAAAAAAGAAAAAGCCCCCGCGGATGCGGGGGCGATGACGGATGACCTCCGTCAGGCGTTAAATTTGGTGAGGCGGGTCGGTCCTACGAGGTGATGATCGCTCTCACGAGCAGGACAACAACGATAACACTGTTGTAGAGGGTGTGGTAGGTAGTGGTCACGATCACGGCTTCGTTCTGTGCCTCGTTCCAGCTCATCTGCTCTTTGAGCTGATTGAAGGCGCGACGGTACTTGTAGCCGAAGAAGAAGCCGGCTCCGATCAGAGCTACGCCGACTGCTAGTGGAACACCCACCAGCATATGGATGAGACCGAATGGCATCGCCTGCTCTGCGATTTTCCTCCATTCATAGTGTCCCTTGCGAAAAGCCTCCTCCTCAATCTTAGCAAGGAACGGCGCGGCGATCAATAAACTGGCGAGAAAAAGGATGGGCAGGATTCGAATGAGGAAGCTCGAGGACTTTGAGGCCTCTAATACCGGTGCTATGATGACATTTCCACCCCCTTTGACGAAGATGTTGAGCCATCCCCATTTTGTGAATGGCAGAAATTCCACGAGGAAGATAGTGACAGCGGTGGTCGCCGTCATCATTCCCAACACCTCGAGGAACATCTTGAAACGAAACCGCTTCCAGATGTGCCACACGAAACCGAGCTTGTGCCGATTTGCGTAAAGCGGCAGTGCGATGTTGGCGACTGCGAAGACAACCAACGCAACGGTGATGATCTTCATGACCAGCTCTCCATTCGTCATCAGAATTCCTCTCTGGTTTGGTGACTCGCCTTTTGGCTACCACCTCTGGGATTTTGGCAACTTTCTGCCACTGTGGCTACTAACAAGTAATAAACACAGCGACAAAAAACTGCCGTTGATTGTAGTAAATGAAAAGAACAAATAACAACTAACTATAGCAGAAAATAGAACTTTTGTCAAGAGATGTCGAACAATTTTCTCTAAGATGAAACAAAAAATCCCGACTTAGTCGGGATGTGGATAAGTATGTTTACCTATTTCTCTGTCTCTGGATTAAGTACGTGCTTTAACTTCTCGAGTACTTTTTTATATCGCAAAGATACGCCTTGCCTACTAATCCCTCCAATGATCTGCCCAATTTCAGAACCTGTCATAATTTCGGCCCCAAAATCGGGCGGAGGTGAAAAAGCCCACATCTTGGTAGCAAAGGATTTTTTATCGATCTCATCAACATTGCGCTGCTTTGGCACTTTCCCACTATCCCATTCTTGCAATTTTTTGTGATACGCTGACCGCCATAATAGAAACACATCTGCGCCAAGTCCTTCGTGCAAAATAAAAATTAAACTATCGATAGGGTCGTCTATTCTAATAATCATATCTCTGATAACCCGTAAGGCTTCGTCATCCTCAAATTCTTTAAATTTTCCCAGAGCTCGCTGATCCTCAATTTCCGTCTGACCACTATAAAATACTTTTTCGTCCATTGTTTTATGTTTGCTCAAACTCTCGGATAAGTGAGTACCAGCGTATCGCTTGTTTCTAGAATGAGGAATAATTAATTTTCGAATGAATTCCCGATGAAAAATAGTAATCAAAAAACCAATAACATGCTTTATATGGCTTTCATACCATCGGTATGTGTCTGCTTTTAAAAGATTTTCCCGCAACATCTGTTCAAGATCCTCGCGGTCAAGACTCAAATTACTTACGAAATTTTTGTGCATCTTAAGAAAAACATCAGCGGTAGATTTAATAAACGGTTCCATTAGAGCAAGCAGTTGATCAATAAGGTCGCGTTTACTTTTTAAATCAATTTTATCCTGAACCGCCTGGTGCAGCTCTACCATTATCCGATCTATAGCAAGCACTTCTGATTCAGAAATAAATTTTCTCTTAATTTTTTCTGGGCTTACCGGCGCGTTTTCGTGCTTCATAGTGATATTAGGTTAAATGGTATAATACGATCAATTTACTACTAAAATATCAGCTTGTCTACACCTCCACTTTCAACCCCTGATCCACCACTGTCGCCTTTATGCCAAGATCGCTAATTATTCTCTTGGCAAGGGCTTCGGAGGCCGATGGTTCGCCGTGATTGAGATACACTTTTTTCGGCGTCATCGCGCCGCCGCCAATCCAATCCAACAATTTGTTTTGGTCGCCGTGCGCCGACAAAGCGCCGATGGCTTTCACTGTACAGCGTACTTGCACCTTTTCGCCCATTACCATTACGGTCTTATCTCCATCTAAAATCTGCCGGCCCAAAGTGCCGTTGGCCTGATAGCCGATAATAAGAAGCGTGCTTTGCGGATCCGACAAATACCGGAGAGCGTGGTGCACAATTCGCCCGCCGTTCATCATCCCCGCGCCGGCAATAATAATTTTTGGCGCCGGAACTTGGTTGATGCGTTTTGATTCTTCGCGCGTTTCGGTAAGCGTGAGGCCGGGAAACTGAAATAGATCATCCCCGCTTTTAAATAATCGTTCCGCCTCTTCATCGTAATATTGCGGATATTTCCGATAGACGCGCAGGGCGCCAATGGCCAAGGGGCTGTCCAAAAAAATCGGAGCGTTCGGCAACTTATGCTGGCGATAGACCAAATCATTCAAATCATAAATTAGTTCCTGCGTGCGCTCGAGCGAAAACGACGGGATCATCACCACTCCCCCGCGCGCTACCGCTTCGGCCACCATCCGCTCGATAATCGCCTGCCGCTCCTCGGTGGTTTCATGCGCGCGATTGCCATAGGTGGATTCGCACACGAGCGCGTCAATATCATTTGGGAGTAAATCGGTATCGCGCACAATCGGCGCTTTCACATTCCCCACATCCCCGGAGAAAACAATTTTTTTACCATTAACTTTTATTTCTATAAACGCGGAACCGAAAATATGCCCGGCGTCGTGAAAAATAACGCGCGCAGCGGGTAGGGCGAGCTCCTCGTAATAATCCACCGGCTTAAACCGCGCCATCACCTGGGCAATGTCCTCGGCCTGATACAAAATCGGCCGACCGAATTTCTTGTGGTCGTACTGCATCACCTCGAGCGCGTCTTCCATAATAAGCCGGGCTAACTCGACAGTGGGCGGGGTGGCGTAAAAAAGGCCGGTGTAGCCGCCTTTAATAAGAAGCGGTAATCGCCCCACGTGATCCAAATGCGCGTGGGTTACAAGAACGGCGCTAAGCTCCTCCGGATTAAACGGCAAAGGATCGTGATTTTTTTTCTCGTTAAATTCGCCGCCCTGAAACATGCCGCAATCCACCAAAATTTTGTGAGTACCGGTATCCACCAAACTGCACGAGCCGGTTACTTCGTGAGCGGCGCCGTAGAAAGTGATAGTCATGGGAAATTATGTATGATAGTAAGGGTTCTAAAATTCTTGATGTAATATCCACACCACAAGCTTGACAAACCTGGCGGCTCTATGGTATATTTATAACAGAATCCACACGAATTAGCACCTCTTAAGGTTTCGTCCTTAAGCGGTGCTTTTTCTTTTATACTCAAGTTTTTCCCTCAAATTATCCATATACACAATACGCTCTTTCGCAGACTTTTTCAACAATGCAGAGCACGTATCCTTGTAAGGACTTATTACTTTTGCCAACTTGTCATGCTCATACAAATACTTCACTAGACAATAAAAATCACCATCACTTGTTACTACGACGGCTTGATCAAATTCATTCTTGTTATAGTCAACCATCGCTTGCAAAACCAAATCGGCATCTACATTACCCTTATGTTTGCCATCCTTATTGGGGAGTACAGGTTTATATGATAAAACAAACCCTGCTTTTTGTAAGAAAGTATATAAATCTTTGTTTTCTGGAATATACCCAATAAAAAGATAAGCGGTGTTGACGCTATACTTCTCTTTTGGATAGCGTCGGAAGCGATAATAATCCAGTTTCCAACCAAGACTCTGAATGCCAAGATTTAAATTTTGACTATCGATGTAGGCGTAGTTATTCATATCTCTATCTTTTCTAATAATAGTCTTAATTCCACTACCATCCCGCAAGCTCGCTTAATCAGCAGAACACTTCCGTCAATCTTCCAAAATCCCCAACTTCATCAGCCGATTCCAAAATATTTTCCCCGCCGCAGGCAACGATAAAATTGGCATGCATTTTTTCAAGCTCGTCCGCCGCCAGTTTGGAAAAAGCCGTTCTGGCCGCGTCTGAACTCTCGCGAAACTCGCCGTCTTTGGCAAGAATCTCCGGATGTACCTGAAACGCGCGCTCATTCCAGCCTAAGAGATGCAGTCCCGAGAGTCGCCGCACCCTAGAGAGCGCCACATACCCCTGGCCAAACTCAAAAACCTGGCTCAAATCAACTACCGCCTCGTCCAAACTCATGCCCTGGCTTTTGTGCACCGTAATTGCCCAGGCCAAACGCAAGGGCAACTGCGAAATTTTCGCGCGCGCTACGCCATTTTCTTCCACCATCCAGTCCATTGGCTCCACCTTAATCTGCCAGCCGCCGCGCGTCTTGACGATAGGTAAACCGTTCAGATCATCAAAATCCAAAACCGTGCCCAGCGTGCCGTTCACAAACCCCTCTTTGGGATTATTTTTGGTAAACATCACCTCCGCCCCCGCTTTCAGCGTGAGTGTCTCCGGCGACAGGCAGCCTTTTTTGAGCGCAAACACGAGTTGCTTGGGGCCTTGCGAAGACATGGGAAACACTTCGGGCTTGCTCTTTAACCTCGCCAGCATGGCCTCGTTCACGCGGTCAACATCAACATTGTGCGAGTAGAGTTTGGGAGCGCGATCCGGCGCGGCCTCGGGCGCTATTTTCCGCGTTTCAATCCGGCGCCGATGATCGTCGCCAAAACTATTGCCGCGAATCGCCGTGAGGAGAGCCAGAAAATCGGGGTCGTCCTGCCGGTGTTGTTCGGTGAGATAGCAAACCATCGGTTTGGCTCTCTTCCAAGCGGGGGAATCGTACGCGAAACGCGCTGGCATAGTTTCGATCAGCGCGGCTTGCCCGCCGGTTTCCGTTTCCGGCTTTACAATCGGCGGCAGCTGGAAAAAATCCCCGACGAAAATTACCTGGAGCCCGCCGAACGGATCACTGCTTTGCTTGATGTCACGGCACACGGCGTCAACCATCGAAAGCGTCTCCGGCGCCAGCATAGACACCTCATCAATCACCAGCGCTTTGGCGCGCCGCACGCGCTTCACGATATATTCGTTTGACGTGATGGTATCGAGCGCGTATTTGTCCAAATTAGTTTTAATGCCGATACCGCTCCAGGAATGAATCGTCATCCCGCCGATATGCGTGGCGGCAATGCCGGTGGAAGCGGTAATCGCCGATTCAATGCCTCGCGCCCGCGTGTACGCTGTGTACGCGTTGATGGTATGCGTTTTTCCCGCTCCCGGCTCGCCGGTCAAAAAAATATTCGCACCGGTTTTGAGTATGGCCAGCGCTTCCTCTTGGGTCATAACACAGATTTAAACAGATTTTAAGACAAGATTACGCGGATTTGTCATCCCGAGCGAGGCCTTAGCCGACGAGGGATCTATACCTTTTTTACTAATTTCAACTTTTCCTCTCTGGACAACATTTTTATTTTACCCTCAGCTTTGGAGGCCGTAGAACGATTGCGAAATTTTTTTGAATAAACAAGTTTGACCGGTCGGCGGGCAAAAGTATACTTTGCTCCTAAAGCTGAACCATTATGTTCTTTAATTCTGCGAACCAAGTCTTTGGCAATACCGGTGTATAAAGTTTGGTCGGCACATTCGAGGATGTATAGGTGGTACACAAAATTATTTGCTATTAACAGCCTTTACATAATTACAATAATCGCAATCCGGATTGGCTTTGGGAATTTTATCGCTGTTCAAACATTCGTGAGCTTCGCTGATCGTTTTTTCCACCCAAGAATCATCGCCTTTGTATGGGATTAAAGTTACATCAAATTCCAGTTTGCCGTCAAAAGCTTTTCGGTCCGTCTGGCCGTTGCAATAAACAAAGTAACCGGTACCAGAAACTTTGTAGCCATTCTGGCGAAGCAACCACTGATAAACCTCCATCTGCCTCTTATAACCGATCTGCCAGTCTTTATTAAGTTCGGTAATGGCTTCGTCTTTAGAGGTGGCTTTGTAATCCACGACAATATATTCGCCTTTGGAATTTTGCCACAGATCATCAATCGCTCCGAATACCAAAAAATTGGTGGGCTTGTGCAAATATTGAATACCCGTAAAATTGTGCCGCCATTTCTCCAAGTCCTCATGCGCAACCGGCTGGGCGTCAACGCCATATTTTTCAATCAACGGATGCTTTGTACCCTTGGCGCGATGGATATCAAATTCCAGCTTCAAAAGATAGTCAACCGCCGAGTTGAGAGCAAAAGGAAAGCCCGGCGGCCGGCCGACGCCGAGCCGGCGGTCAAGAAAAAAACAGCGCGGGCAGTATAAAAAAAGATCTATCTTGGAGCGAGAGAGTTTGAACGACTCCGGCGATGACGGGTCGTAGAGGTTTTTGGTGCGTTGCGGGGTGTAGTATTGGGACATAAGAAAACTTATACACAGCCTAACTTAGCTAAAATTAAACAAAATAACCATTATATATTCAATTAATAAATACATTTGCTATAATAACATTACAAAAATCTGTTCTCCGAACTGTCACCGGATGATGGCGTGGCCGGGACAACCGGCATAGGAAACCAGATTGGAGACACCCTCGGCAAGTTTTGTGTCAAAAGCTAACTTCATAGATTTGAGGGGGTAGCGCTAGTCAAAAATTATGTTTATTTTATCACCAATACCGAATATGGTACCCTGTGTATAACTTTTGACATTCTATCAAAAATCAGGTAAGATATAGACAAGCACAAGTCCTTTATAGATTGTTCTAGATGTTCCCATCCATCGGTTGGCCATAGTCTAGACACCACAAATCTATAAGGCAGCTTCCCCGCAAGGGGAATTTTTGTTTATAAAAACTGCTCATCCAGGCGAATTTTTTCTTCGTATACTTTATACCATTCGGTATTGCCGCGCTCATATTTCTGAAATATGCCCCAACAAAACAAATCAGCTGCTTGCAAACCATGATTTTCGTGAGAAAGCCAATGATAAATGTCCAGTGGAGTATCCGGCGGCAATCTACCCTCAAGATTGCGACGAATATACAAATTAAATTCAGCGATCTCTGGCTTAGCCATAGATTTGTCCAAAATCAATTGCACCCTATCACCGTTATTTTTTTCAAACGGAATTTTGTCTAACACTTTTCTAGCAATATAATTATATACGCGCGACTTCTCTCTGGTTAATCTATCAAATACTTTCTTTTTATTCAAAGTAACCGAATAGATGCCGAATTTGATATTTTTTGCTTTTTGATAAAAATATTTTTTTACATCAATTATTGTGCCAGTACCTTTTAATTCTTGAACTATTCTTTTTTGGTGTTTTGTAGAATTCAACTTTCGACGTAAAGTAACTTTCGCTGCTTTAATTAATTTTCTGTTCGCATCTCGACAACTCACAGCTAAAATGGAAACAGTAAAGAATTTTGACGGTTTTTTGTTGACAAAATCGAAGCCTAAATCGCCGCTTTCATCTAGGTATAAGTACCACATATTTCTACGTAAAGACTAAACAAGTTGTCCACTCCTCACATACTCTCTTCATGCCGTGAGGAACCAAACGTCGGCCAATTTTAAACTTATACTACCACCAACCCCCTCGCTCTGTCTATACAATTTTAGCTCTCTCTCGCTATTGACAAAAACCTCATCTTAATCTTATAATCAAACAGAACGCGGCTAAAGCCGCGGAGGAGGAAGGACCATGAGGAAGTGTCTGTTTGCTCTGATTCTACTTATTTCCGGCTGCGTCGATCTCGCCAGCCAGTATAATAAAGCTAGCAATAAATTGCGAGAGAAGCAAGATCAGGAGAAGTGGTGTACCGAGGCCTGTAAAAAATACTTCGGCAAGAGCTCTTTCATGGAGTATCACTGCCTCTCCGCTAGCCTATCCACGACCTCCTGCTCATGCACAGTGCTCCTCGATAATCAAACTAAGATTTGTGCCGTTCTCACCTTTAATAGTTTTTTTGGAGCTCCCTGCCAGCGCTAGAACAGCGAAACGAACGGAGGAAACCGATGAAATACCTGGCTGCCTTGATTCTGTTCCTGGGTGGTTGCGCCGAACTGACTCCCGATATTCGGGAGGTGGCGCGGCAGAAAAAAATGGAACGCCGAGAGCGCGACGAAGAGTGTCTCACGCTCTGCCAAAAATACTTTCACCCCGACTCCCTCGCCCGGAGCATCTCCATGAACTCCTGCGACTGCTGGGTTCCTGCCAAGTATGGCGATTTCAGGGGGCAGTCAAAGAGCGCTGCCATATACCTTGAATACTTCTAGTAGCGCGTCGCCAAACACAGCCCCCCGGCGGCTAAAAATAGCCGGGCACCAATTCTGCGCATAAAAATTGTGCCCAGTGAGGAAAACTTCCCACCAAATCAACGGGAAGTTTTTTGTTAAATCAAACTACTCGCCAACTATCTCCCGATCCCGACTTAGTCGGGATCGCGGATCCCCGATTTTTATCCCGATTTCAGTATTGACTGAAATCGGGATAAAAATCGGGACAAAACAAACTTTTTTTGCTATACTGTAAATACGACAATAATATTTTTGCTGCCGTTTTTTATGCGTCGTGATATTATTGACAACGTAAAAGTGGTGGAGCCGCCGCTCCAAGAGCTGGGCAAAAGACATTCCAGCTTTAAACGCACCTGTTTCACCGGCTGCGGCTGTGTTCTTATTTTTCTGATTGGAGCGATTGTGGCCGTAAAATTGGCGGTTGGCCCCGGGCCAAAAACATTGCGATCCGTGCCCGATAATTTTCCCAAAAATATTCCTGTCTACGATAAAGACACGATTGAGCGAATTACCTACATCTCCGGACAATACAAAAACCGCGGCATGGAGATCGCCGCCTTTTTCCCCAAAGTCATTCTCTCGCCGCTTCTTCTAACCTTAAATAAAGACGGCTCTGAACCGCCCGCTTCCGCCACCAGCACCGTGCTAGAAAAACAAGCCGCGACGCTCCGCCGCGTGTGGCAGTTGATTGTGACTCCGGTGGGAGACCACCGAGATACTATCCAGATAGAATGGAGAAATATGGATGCCGAACCCAGCTTTGTGTTTTCCTATTATAAAAACGAGCTGCGTAAAAAGGGATATAAAATTGATGCCGAAAGCGAGGGCCGAGGAACCAGGCAATTCTCGTTTAGCCACGCCGATGGCACGAGCGGCGCCCTCTATGTAAAGAGCGAAGAAGAAGTCCGCCCCGGCACCGACTACGCGGCACTGACCGTCAATCTCTCAAAATAAAATGGCAACGATAAATCCGCGTCCTCACTTAATAATCCGTGTAATCTGTGTTAAAAATTCTCAACTCTCAATCTAAAACAGTTACCGGCGCGGCGATTGTGATCGCGGCGGCCACACTGTTGAGCCGGGTCGTGGGCATCGCGCGTGACCGCGTTTTCGCCCACTATTTTGGGGCCGGAGTAGTGATGGACGCCTACTACGCGGCTTTCAAAATCCCCGACCTCATCTACAACCTTTTAATCGTGGGCGCGCTCACCGCCGGATTCATCCCCACCTTTACAAAAATTTTTTACAAGACAGACACGAAGCCCCGTACCGAACTGTACGGCGGTTCTGGTACCGGGGACAAGACGGCCGCCTGGAAATTGTGCAATAACATAATTAATATCATCGGGGTGTCGCTCTTGGTTCTCTGCGGCTTGGGCATGGTTTTTACCCCGTGGCTTTCCAAAATAATCGCTCCCGGATTCACGGGCAATAGCCGGGAGCTGGCCATTACGTTTACAAGAATAATGTTCTTCTCGCCGTTTCTTTTGGGCATTTCGATGGTACTGGGAGGGGTCTTGCAATCGCTCCGGCATTTTTTGCTTTATTCAATCGCGCCGGTATTTTATAATCTCGGCATCATTTTTGGGGCGCTGGTCCTCGTTCCCTGGCTGGGAATTTCCGGCTTGGCCTGGGGCGTTGTTCTCGGCGCCACCCTCCACTCTGGGGCGCAGCTCTACGGCGCGTATCATAACGGCTACCGCTGGCAATGGCATTTTAATCTCCGCGACCCGGAAACCCGGCTCATCGGAAAACTAATGTTGCCGAGGACACTAGGCCTCGCCATGACCCAGCTTAATGCCGTAATTGTTACCGTTCTCGCGTCGCTCCTTCCCATCGGGAGCGTGGCCGTGTACAACTACGCCAATAATTTGCAGGGCGTACCCACCGGCCTCATCGGCATACCGTTCGCGCTCGCGGTTTTCCCGCTCCTCTCCACTATGGCCGCCGAGGCGGACGGCGAGGGATTTGTGAAGCACCTTTCCGAAATCACGCGGCAAATTCTTTTTCTCATTATTCCGATCTCGGTGATTATTTTACTTTTGCGCGCGCAAATTGTGCGGGTTATTCTTGGCTCCGGAGCCTTCGACTGGGCGGCGACCGTGAACACGGCCGACACTTTGGCCTTCTTTTCGTTGGGGCTGTTCGCGAACTCGCTTATCCCCCTCTATGCCCGCGCCTTTTACGCTCTGGCCAACACCAAAACACCGTTTGTCATTGGCGTCATCGCGGAGCTCGTAAGCATTATTTCGGCGCTTCTCCTGATGAAGCCGCTCGGCGTTGCCGGACTGGCCCTCGCCAGCACCATCGGCGCGGTATTAAACAGCGTTATGCTGTTCTTCTCGTTACGCCAAATCACGGAACATCTGGAAGGAGAAAGATTGCTTTCGTTTTTATACCGAATTGCCGGAGCCACCATCGTGATGGCGCTCACCGTTCAATTTTTGAAGTATCCTTTAGCCAAAATACTGGATCTTAATCGTTTCTGGGGAATTCTCTTGCATGGACTGATTTCTGGTATCGTCGGCCTTGTGGTTTATGGGCTCATCTGCCGGATGCTTATGGTGGAAGAAATGATGCAAATTCAAAGCAGTCTCAAAAAACGCTGGCTCCGCCTCTGGCATGTGCCAGCCGGAATTGACGAGGCGGAAAAGCTCTAAAGCTACGCCCCAAATAGCTCTTTAGAGATTATGCGGGGCTCTTGCCAAAAAAGCCAGCGGCAAGTACAATCACCTCACAAAAAGAAGAACCCGACCGACATTACAGCCGACCGGGTATATACCCTAATTTGAACCAGTTTTGGAGGGAGTTTTCTTGCGCATGCGCAAGAGCAACGCCGCTAGCTCATCTAACGAGCGCGATAAAGATTCATTGTGCTTTTTTAGGAGTTCCAGGAGCTGGTCTTTTTTCCCCAGCATCCGCTCTAGAATCTCCACGAGCTGGTCCATGATCGCCAACAACTGCCGAAGCTGCTGGTTTACTTCCTTAAACTCCACAAGCAACTTGAGTAGTTTCTGCTTGGCCACCTCGGCTTTATACTTGAAAATGAGGTATGTTACGACGCTGGAGCTGGCCGCGATTACAAGAAGGCAAACCAACCGGGCGATTATATTCCACATGTGGCACCTCCTTGGTTAGAGCAGAGCGCGCGGCGGCGTGGGGTTTTTGTGGAGAGCGCTTCCCGCTTTGAAGAGAAGGTGGATCGCGGGAATCGCTCCACAGAGCGCGAAGCAAAACTTCAAAAACGCCGCATAGGCAGTGATGAGGTAAGTGGCATCCACAACACCAGCCAGACACAGGAAAGCAAAAAGTTTGATGAAACCGGCCCAGCTGATGAACAGCAAAGGTTCAAAAACCTTTTCATAAATCACCGTTCCCACCGCCGCAAGTCCTTGGGCGGCCTTCGCTGGCACCAGCGCTTTTCCCATTTTGTTCTCCCTTTCGTCTTTTTAGACTACTTAGTATAGTAAATAAGAATCATTGCAATGTCAAATAATAATAACAAGATTGTTCTTTAAAAAGAGGAACCCGGCCAGTAAAACTGACCGGGGACAAATTTAGAGAAGCTGACACGGCGGGGTGGCGCCTCCGCGAAGAATGTTTCCCGCTTTGAAAAGAAGGCCAATAACAGGGGTTACTCCACTTAGTCCCAATAGCACGAAGCTGGCCTTCATAAACACCAAGTCGACAAAGAAAAACGTGTTTTCCGAAACAGCAAACCAGCACCAGATGAGAAGAACTTCGATGAAGAAATACAGGCTGATGAGCGTCAAAACCCCAAAAGCCGCCTCACCTTTCGTCATCGCAACTACTTCTTGACCGGCCTTCACGCGCACCAATGCTTTGGCCATCTGAACTCCCTTTCGTCTGTTTAGGATGATTAGTATAGTAAATAAGAATCATTGCAATGTCAAATAATAATAACATTCGCAACTTTTGCATCATCGCTCACATCGATCACGGCAAATCCACGCTCGCTGATCGCTTTTTAGAATTGACCGGAACAGTTTCCAAACGCGAAATGAAAAGCCAGCTGTTGGATAGCATGGATTTGGAACGCGAGCGGGGCATTACCATCAAACTCACACCGGTACGGATGACATATAGACTTCAGACTTCAGACTCCAGACTTCAACAAACAATCAATCAACAGCCAAAGTCCAACAGCCAAAGTCCAAAGTCCGATTCAGAGTACATTCTGAATTTGATCGACACTCCCGGGCACGTTGATTTTAACTACGAAGTTTCCCGATCCCTCGCCGCGGTGGAAGGCGCGATTCTACTAGTGGACGCTACGCAAGGCGTACAAGCTCAAACCATCGGCAATCTCTATCTCGCCATTGAACAGAACCTCACAATTATCCCGGTCATCAATAAAATTGATATGCCAATCGCGAATATAGAAAAAACCAAAGCCGAAATTATTCACCTTCTGGGCTGCAGGGAAGAAGAAATACTTTTGGCTTCCGGAAAAACCGGCCAAGGCGTGGAAAAAATTCTCAATGCCGTGATTTCGCGGATCCCCCCTCCAGCGGATAACACCGATAAACCCGCGCGCGCCTTAATTTTTGATTCGGAATTTAACGAATATAAAGGCGTGGTTGCCTCGGTGCGCGTAGTGGATGGCGAACTTAAAAAAGGAGACAAAATTTATTTAATGTCTACCCGCGCCCAAGCGGAAATTTTGGAACTTGGATATTACGCCCCCAAATTTAAACCGGCTGAAAAATTACTCAATGGAGAAATCGGCTACGTCGTCACCGGCCTCAAAGAAGTCCGCGACTGCCGCGTCGGCGACACCATTACCACTGCCGACAAAGAAGGCGGGGGGGCGGCCAAGGCTGTGCTCCCCGGCTATAAAGAAGTAAAGCCGATGGTTTTCGCCGGTATTTTTCCAAAAGAGGGCAATAATTACCAAGCCTTACGAGATGCCATTGATAAACTTAAACTCAACGACTCGGCACTTGTCTACGAGCCGGAGCATTCGCACGCGCTCGGTTTTGGATTCCGCTGCGGATTTTTGGGGATGCTGCACCTGGATATTTTTCAAGAACGCCTCCGCCGCGAGCATAATCTGGAAGTGATAATCACGGTGCCAAGTGTTGCCTACAAGGTGGTAAAAACTAACGGCGAGGAAATGATCGTCCACAGCCCGGAAGATTTGCCGGATGCCGCGCAGCTTAAAGAAACCTCCGAACCGTGGATGAAGCTTGATATCATTACACCGAAAGACTACGTGGGTAACATCATGGGCCTGGTTTCCGAGCGTAAGGGCCGCTATCTTACCACCGAATACTTGAGTACTGGCGCCGACCAGCGCGCGCTATTGCATTACGAAATCCCGCTGGCTTCCCTTATCACCGACTTCTATGATAAACTAAAAACCGTTACGTCCGGATACGCCTCCATGAATTATGAAATTATGGGCTACGAGCCGACCGAGGTGGTAAAGATTGATATTTGGGTGGCGGACGATCCGGTGGAATCTCTCTCTACCCTGGTCTGGCGGGATGACGCCTACAAAGTCGGTAAAAAAATCGTGGAGTCGCTCAAAGAGTCTCTACCCAAACAGCAGTTTGAACTCAAAATTCAGGCCGCGGTTGGTGGAAAAATAATTGCCGCGGAACGACTCTCCGCTTTGCGCAAGGATGTGCTCGCCAAAATGAGCGGCGGCGACGTAACCCGTAAAATGAAACTGCTCAAAAAACAAAAGAAAGGCAAAGCGCGCCTGAAATCGCACGGCAAAGTGGATATTCCCACCGAAGCGTATTTGGCGGTATTAAAAAGATAGCGACCACTCAATAATCATAATCAAAATTATGCATGAAAAATTT
>CAZMYO010000030.1:0-12454 GCA_964570525.1 uncultured Gammaproteobacteria bacterium
TCGTTCTCGGAGAGCCCGCCGATGGCGTGGGTGGCGAGCGTCAGCTTCACCCTCTTCCAATTGTGGAGGAGAATGTCGGGATGGTGGTCTTCCGCCTCGGCGATCTCGCCGACGCGGTTGACGAAAGCGAGCGCCTCCTTGAAGTCGCGGAAGCTGAAACTCCTTTCGAGCCGGACGATCCCGCCCGAGACGGGTTCGATCAGCGTCCACTTGACCTGCGCGAGCAGGCTTTCGGCTTGCGTCCAAGTAAGGCGCGGGGTGTCCGCGCGGCAAGGAACGCACGTCTTCGAGTGGAGTTTGCACGTGCTGTCATTCTTCATGGTTTCCTCCTTATCGAGATTTTCTCGACTATACTTTATACCATTTTAAAGACCGACTGTCAAACCCTCACCCTTTATCCCTCTCCCTCTGGGAGAGGGGCACGGGGTGAGGGGGACAAACTCTTCTGTATATCTCTTCCAACTTTTCCACATGCCTATCTAAATCATACTTCTCAACTGCTTTTTGTCTCCCCCGCTCCCCCATTTGCTTTCTTTCTTCGGTCGGCATATTCAAAACTTTCTCCAACTGCTCTTTAAGGTTTTCGGCCGAGCCGGGTTTGAATAAAAATCCATTCACCCCATCCTCAACCTTGTTTCTAACTCCGGGCAAATCGCTCGCCACTACCGGACAACCGGAAGCCAGGGCTTCCACGATAACCAAAGAAAACGATTCGGCATCCGATGGCACTGCCAGTACGGTGGCAAGAGAATAATACTTGGCAAGCTCACCGCGATCATTCACCGCGCCGGCAAATCGGACCGTAGTCCGTAGTCCGTAGTCCGTAGTCATATTTTTATATCGCCCCTCTTCATTTCCCCCTCCTACCACCAACAACCTCACATCATCCCCAAGTCTCCTCACCACCCCAAGCAACAAATCCAACCGCTTCACCGGCAACAAATTCCCCACAAACAAAATAATTTTTTTATCTTTCCACTCGCTCAAACCAAGTTCGTCCAAAGAAACCGCGCGCGGCTTGAATATTTCCGCGTCCACGGCGTTCGAGAGTTCCACTACTTTGTCCGGAGACAACTGCTGACCGAAACGGCTTGCCGAAAAATGCGCTTTATCCACCGCGATCACTCTTTCTGCTCCGAATAAAATTCTTTTAGCCACCAGGCCGTCATAAATCCTACCAACCATTTTTTTAAAAAACCCGGCCGGCGCCGCATCCATGTGGTAAGTTACAACGTATTTTTGCTCCCTCAAAATTTTAGCGAATAGCGCCCATTCCGCCCCGCCATACCAAGGATAATGCAAATGTACGATGTCAAAATTTTTGAGTTTAAAAAAGAGTTGCGGCACCCACCCGGCGTCGCCAAATTTGATGGATGGACGCATCCTGACAACCTTAAACAAAAAATTCGAATCCGCGTCCCGATTTCGTTTTGACGAAATCGTGGATCCTCGATTTTGCGCCATGGCAAAATCGGGATAATCCTCACCGTTAATCCGCGCAATCTGTGTGTAACGCAAAGTAAATACCGTCACCTCGTGCCCGCGCTCCGCCAATTTCTTGCATTCATCAAAAGCCACCTGCCCCATCCCACCGATATGCGGCGGGAAGGTGGCTACCACGTGAGCAATTTTCATATATGTACGAAATCTACGAAAGAAGCGGCGGTTAATCCCCGCTAGGGCGGGGACTGGCGCTTGGCGCTTTATCGTCCAACGCAATCTTCCTCGTGAGTTTGGTAATATCCTTGTTTATTTTCTCTAGCTTTACCATCAATCTGAAAATCATAAAAAATAAACCGGCTAACGCGAGATAGACCACGAGGTCGGCTCCGCGGCCAATTCCCACCAGATGGGCAAAATAGAATGTTGAGTTGGGGAGCAGTACCACGATGCCGGCCAAAATCCAAAACAAAACCCACGCCAGCATCCCGCGCCACGACAAATCACCCGCCCTAAACCGGCCAATGACCTTCAAGGCGGCAAAGAGAAAAAAGAGAATGAGAAGAATTTGGATGAGAAACATAGGTTTAAAATGCCTAATATCAAATATCAAATATCCCTAATAATAAGTCAAGCAGTATTCTTACCCCTCCCCCCACTCCCTGCCCATACTCATGATAAATCACTTCCACCGGAACTTCAACAAACCGTAAATTTTTCTTTCTAATCTGGGAAACGATTTCCGAATTATGCGCCATGCCGTCTTGGGTTATCTGTATATTCTTGAGCGCCCGGCGGTTCAAAACTCTAAACCCGTTGTGAGCGTCAGTCAACTTAACGCCGGTGAACACAAAATTTATCCAACGACTGATGGGAAACACGACGTAACGCTTTAACCACGGAATCCGCGAGCGCGAATCTAGAAAACGCGACCCCAAGACTACGTCAAGCGCTTGGCTCTTAAGCGCGCGGACTGCCCCGACAATATCCGCTGGGTTAAACTGGCCATCCGCGTCAAAATGGACTACCACGTCGCCTTCTTTTCTCAAAGCATACTCGTTGCCGGTTTGGAGAGCCGCTCCCTGGCCTCTGTTCACCGGATGTTTCAGAACAACTGCGCCCACGGCCTTTGCCTCCTCTCCGGTCCGATCGTCCGACCCATCATCTACTACCACAACCTGCATAAAGCCCTGTTCAAAAAGGCCGCGAATGACGCGACCTATGGTTTCCTCTTCGTTATAGGCGGGCACCACGACAAAAATCATAAAACAAATTAGACTACTTCAGCATCATGGCTTCCTTGTTGGCAATGGCGTAATCAACAGTCTTTCTAAGGCCATCCTCAAGGCGTACCAGCGGGAACCAACCGAGCACATCCTTAACATAGTGAAGATCGGGAACGCCCTTGCGCGTTAAGAAAGCCAGCGGCTTATCAAAAACCACCTTGGCCTTAGAATCAGTGAGCGTGAGAATAAGCTTGGCAATATCAACATATTTATGAATCTGATCGCCGCCAAGATTAACCACCCTCACTTCCGGGTCGGCGCCCATTAACCTTACCAATCCGTCTACCATGTCGGTAACATAACAGAGCGAGGTGGAAAGGGTCTCGTCGCCATACAGCACCAAATCCTTTCCTTCCAAAGCGCTGATAATAAAATCCACAATCGGCTGACCCTCAAACAACTTCATGTGCGGCCCGTAGGTGGTAAAAACACGCGCGATTTTAGCGTCAATGCCATGCACTTGGCGGTAGGTTTCAACACACGTTTCGGCAAAACGCTTGCCTTCGTCGTAGCAAGCCCGCGGGCTTAAATGATTCACAATTCCCTGATCTTCTTCTTTAAAAACCATCCGCTGGTCGGTAGCATCTCCATACACCACCGAACTCGAGGTAAAAATATACTTAGCATGATATTTAACCGCCAAATCCAAGGTGCTTAGCATCGCCGAAGAATTGGCCCAGAGCGACTTCATTTTTAGTTTTTCAAAATCTTTCGGGCTGGTGGGGCAGGCCAAATGATAGATCTCCTGGATACCCTGAAATTTAACCTTAAATTTATCGAGCTCATCAAAAATATCCAAATCAATAGCCTTATTGACATCATAATTGATAAACTCAAAATCCGGATACTGGAGCAGGTGGTTAATATTTTGCGGATCGGAGTTGGAAAAATCATCCAGACAAATAACCTTGGCCTCTTTCAAGAGACGCTCGCACAAATGCGACCCCATAAACCCCGCCCCGCCGGTTACCAACACGTTCTTTTTTTCAAAAATAGGAATATCCATAGAAAAAAAATAAATAAGCTAGTCCCTACTATATCATCCCTTAGCCAACTTGACAAGCGGGCCGCTAATAAACCGACTCATCGAATTGCGGCAACTTTACCTGTTTAATTTGCTGTCCTTTGCCGGTAGCTACCGTAAACACGCCGCCCTGGCGCGACCAAGGTAAAATATTTAAGAGGTTGCCGTCCGCCGAGCTTAGCAAGGTCAGCTTCCATGGCATCCGATCGGCTTCCGCCAAAATATCGCTACGCGAGGAACCGGTTGGTAAATCGGCAACGACCTGACGCACCAGCTGGCCTTGGTGAACAACCGCGATCACCTGCTCGCCTTCTGCCCACACTTTAGCGAGCTTCAAATCATCAAGCGCGGTTCCCGGCAACTCCAAAGCGCGCTTCTCGCCACTATCCCAGTTAATTTGTTGAAAAGAAAATTTATTTTTGTTTACCGCGGTAGCCACAACTACGTAAGCGCTGTTGTCACTTGCGGACCAGGCGGCGAGCTTCCCTTTTACCGCCAAATCTTTTACCTTTTCTCCTCTGGCGTTAAATTCAACGAGTGCCGTAATTTTAGTTTTAGGATTAAACTGCTCCACAATAAAACGCCCAAAATCTCCTCCCAGGAGTCTAATTTTCTTTATCATCAGACCAGACTTTTCGGGGATGGCCAGAGGAAATTCTTTCCAGAATTCTCCCTTCTCCCGCAGAAGTCGGATGTAATAATAATCTCCGCGCCTAACTCCGAGAGCAATAATTTTATTGGTTACAGCCAAACTCACAATCTCTGCCTCATGTACTTTAACAAGCGCCGTTCGGGAGCCGGTTTGGAGATCGAACCGGCCCACCTGCGGCCCCTTAAAATAGTAAATAGACTCGGGAAGAGAAGGGGCGGTGATGGCGCTCTCTGCCGCCAACATCGCCTTGCCGATATTTAGGCGCCCGCGACCCAATTGCCCGACACGAGTAGGGTTGTTCGCCTCAACCGAATCGGCAGTTTGTAGGAGTACGGCAATAATTTGATCCGGACCCCAGTCGGAGTGCCTGGATTTGATAAGCGCCGCCGCGCCGGCAACGAGGGGGGCGGCGAAAGATGTTCCTTTTCTGGGACCGCCGAATTCATTCGGATACCCAAATTGGGGCGCGTAGCGCTCGGTGCTAAAAATTCCTTCTCCCGGGGCAACGATATCTACACAGCTGCCAAAATTGCTAAAGCGGCTAAGCTGATCATCGGCGTTCACGGCGGCTACCGTCAACAGCCAATTTTCTCTGTCTCCCTTATCAAAGCAGGCCGGGTAAGTCGGCTCTCGATCAAGGTCGCCGCCATTGCCAGACCGACGATTGCCCGCGGCCGTAACAACAACAACTCCTTTTTTATAGGCTCGATATAGGCTGTCCTTAAGCGCTTCGCTGACGTCGGGACCGACAAAACTCATACTGATTACCGCCGCGCCATTATCAGTCGCGTAATCCACCGCTTTAGCTATGACGCTTAAAAGCCCAGAACCCGAGCTCTCAATAGCCCGAAGCGGCATAATTTTCACCTGCCAATTAACCCCCACGCCATTAACTCCATTATCGCCGCTCGCGCCAATTAATCCGGCAACCACCGTGCCGTGCCGCACCGCTTCCGGATCGTCGTTATTATCAAATACCGAAGTCCGCACATCACTGTTGCCCTCCACAAAATTCCAGCCATGGATATCATCAACATAACCGTTATTGTCGTCATCCCGGCCGTTGTCCGCGAGCTCATACGGATTAGTCCAAATATTCTGGGATAGATCGCCGTGCCAGGTGTCCGCTCCGGTATCAATAATCGCCACCACTACATCGGGAGAACCGATGCTAACATCCCAGCCAGCCGGAGCGTTCACTTGCGTCCACATTTTTTCCTGATCATTAAAGTTGGGATCGTTCGGAACCCTGGCCGCGGCCGTACCAACCTCGCTAACCAAAAATAGAGCGCTTATAAGGATAACAATTGCTTTTTTTGCTAAAATAGAGTATGATTTGCCCATAGAAATAGCTATGCTATTTTAGTATTATACCGTATAAGTATCGAAAACCCAATGTCCAATGACCAATCAAATCCCAAATTCCAATGTCCCGTTTTGGGATTTGTGATTTAGGGCTTGATTGGGAATTGGGATTTGGTCATTGAGATATTACATTTATGTACCGAATTAAACAACTCACCTTTTTCCTCGGCGACCTGGTGATGCTTTATGCCGGCTTGTATGCGGGTCTAACGCTGCGCTATTTTAGTTTACCAGCATTAGACCAGCGCTTTTCCAATCTCCTCTACCCCTTCACATATCTCTTCATCGTAGCCGCGGCTATTATGTTTATCGTTGGTCTCTACGATTTAGGCCGCGCTAAAAACACCTGGGCGTTTTATCAAAAAATTATTATCACGGCCGCCATCTGGGTACTCATTGGGATAATCTATTTCTATATTAACCCGCGCACCCTCATTACACCAAAAACTACTCTGCTTTTGACGTCAGTAAGCGGTTTTGGGCTTATTGCTCTCTGGCGCTACTTTAATAACCGGTTTCTTTCCTCGGTAATTTGGAGAAATTACGTGGTATTTGTTGGCATAACCCCGGAAACGATTGAGCTTATTGCCCTGATGCGCGCCGAACCGGAACGAGGATTTGATGTGGTGGGCGTGGTAGGAGATGGAGAAGCTTTACCTAGCAGCCTCGCCACGGTGCCGCAGGCGCGCCAACTCTCGGAGCTCGCCCAACCGAACGGGAAACAGACCATGCCTGCCGGCAGGCAGGCCATACATTTAATTATCGTGGCGCCGCAGTTTGCCGCCGACCAAAACCTGCTTAAAGAACTCTACCAAAACTTATTCCGCCAAGCGGAAATTATTGATTTGGCTAAATTTTATGAAACACTCATGGGCAGAATTCCTCCTTTTACCTTTTCCGAGAGCTGGTTTCTTACCAATCTGCGCGAACAACAGAAAAAAATTTACGATCGCTTTCGCGCGCTGATAGATTATGCCGTGGCTTTAATAATCGGAATTTTCTTTATTCCAACTCTTCCCCTCATCGCGCTCGCGATTAAGCTCACGTCGCCCGGCCCGATATTTTTTAGCCAAGAGCGCGTCGGGCGTTTGGATCGGCCATTCCGGATTTATAAATACCGGACGATGCGAACATTGAACGCGGATGGCAGCGCCGAAACAAACGGACCGCAGTTTGCCGCGACAAAAGACGCGCGTGTTACAGCCGTGGGCCGGTTCTTGCGGCGCACGCGTCTTGACGAAATACCGCAATTTATCAATATCCTGCGTGGCGAGATGTCCTTAGTTGGTCCGCGCCCGGAACGCCCCGAGTTTGTAAAACAACTTACCGTTGCGATGCCATTCTACGCGCTCCGGCATCTCATTAAACCCGGGCTCACCGGCTGGGCGCAAATTCATAAATCGTACTATGGCAACATCGAAGAAAACCTCTTTAAACTGCAGTACGACCTTTACTATTTAAAAAACCGCGGCCCGCTGCTCGACCTTATTATTCTTCTTAAAACTATCAATACCCTTGTTAAAATGGCGGGGAGATAATTGTGCCTCATCGGCACATTCCACCTCACCGGTGGATCTACCGAAGAGGTACGGCCGAAGAGGCGGAATTGACAAAACCGCTTTTATCGGCTATAGTAAACCCAACGAAAAAACCTAACGCTAAACAAAGGAGGGATCACATGAGCTGGAAACTGGTTGCCTTGTACGGTGTGACTAGTTTTGTGAGTGCGATGCTCATCTTCTTCATCTTGAATCACTTCACCAAAAAAATCCAGCAGCGCTGGGTGCTGAAAGAGTTTCGGAGCCTGCCTCCGGAAATTAGCGAGAATGGGTTCCTCTTGAGAAGAATCCGTTTCTGCAAACGAGCGGATTGCTGGCTAGCACTGTCTATGGTGGCAATGGCTGGCAGCCTGTTCGGGGTGGGGTGGTGGGCTTATTCCGCGGCCGGCGCAAGCCATCCCATGTGGCAACAGCTCATCGTTGGTTGGGCTTTAGGATTAGAGACGCTCTGTTTCTACGCCGGTATGCATCCTGCCGCATTCTACGATGCGGTCGACAGCTACTATCGAGATTCATTGGAAAAGATCACTGTCGAGTACCCGTCTGGAGAATTATATTATTATATTCTCAAAGCTCCTCCGGGGGTGGAAGCCAAACCAATTCATATTCTAAACGGACAGGTCGAAAGCTAACCTCCCCGCCTCCAATAGAGAACGTCCCGACTTAGTCGGGACGTTTATATTTTAGCGTGAACGCTTGAGGCGCATTTCAAAACCGTCCTCATCTTCGTAATACTTTTTCTTGCGTTTAACTATCCTGAATCCATAACGCTGATAGAGCTTGATTGCTCCTTTATTGGAAACCCGCACCACCAAGACAATTTTGGAATAACGGCCCCAACGCAGGCAAGCGATGGCGTGCTCAAGAAGCATTTGCGCGTAGCCGCGGCGCCGCCAAGTTGGCGTGGTCGCGAGGGTGATAATTTCCAAACTTTTCCTAATCCTTACCAACCACATTACCGCTCGCACCGGACTGCCAACAACATACGCCACTGCGCCATTCTCAAGAAGTTCTAAATATTTTTTTAGTTCAAACCGGTCTGTCCCCTTAAAACAACGGCGCACAATCCGCATGACGTCGGCCAAATCAGCCGCGCGCATGAGCCGAAAAAATGGAACCGACGGAAGAAGATCAAGCTCGGGACTACAATTATCCCTCGGTTTTTTCATCGCCTTGCCTCCCGGCAATTTTTGTTACTGCTAGTGAAAATATGGACATATTTTCACTAGCAGTAACAATCCGCCTCCGGCGGGGATACTATTTTCCCTTCAGCGCCGCCCGCACCAGCCCTACAAACAAGGGGTGCGGATGCAGCGGGCGGGATTTGAATTCCGGATGAAACTGCGTGCCGATGAAATAGGGATGGTTTTTCAATTCAACAATTTCTACTAAATTAGATTCCGGGTTTACTCCCACGACTTCCAACCCTGACTCCTCTATTTGTTCCCGATAATCATTGTTAAACTCGTAGCGATGGCGGTGCCGCTCGCTTACCACATCGGCCTTATAAAGCTTTCGCGCTTTGCTCCCCTTTTTAAGGGCGCAGGCATAGGCGCCAAGGCGCATCGTGCCGCCGATTTGGTTCTCGCGAATATTTTTGGCTTGAAGCGGATTGACATTAATAATTAAATGTTCACTCTCCGGGTTGCATTCCACCGTATGGGCGTCGGCAAACCCAAGCATGTGGCGAGCGAATTCAACCGTCGCGAGCTGCATGCCATAGCACAACCCCAAATAGGGCAGGTTATGCTCGCGAGCATACCGAATCGCCATAATAATGCCTTCGATTCCGCGCATCCCAAACCCGCCAGGAACAATGAGCGCGTCAAAACCACCAAGCTCCTTTACGCTCCCCGGGTCTTTTTCGTACTTCTCGGCATCAAGCCAGGCAAGTTCGGGCCTGGCGCCTTCGCTCCAGGCGGCGTGCTTAGTAGCTTCAATAACCGAAATATAAGAATCTGCCAAAGTAAAATCACCGGTACCAAAATACTTTCCGACCACGGCAACTTTGAGCGGGCGCTCGGCGCTTCTCATTTTCTGCACGAACTTTCCCCACTGGTTATTTTTCTTCTCCCGCAGACGCAGTTTTAATCGCTTGGCCAAAAGGTCGCTAAATTTTTGTTTCTCAAAATTCGCCGGCACATCATAGATGCTCGCTACATCCGGCGCGGAGATCACATCCTCGGTAGAGCGCAGGCCGCAAAATACGGCGAGTTTTTCGCGCCGCGGCTGGTCTAGTTCCGTGAGCCCGCGCGCGACAATAAAATCGGCCTGAATGCCGCTTGAGTTGAGCGTTCGCGAAGCATACTGCGTTGGTTTCGTTTTCATTTCGCCTAAGTGCGTCGGTATCGGCAGGTAGCTTACCAAAACAAAGGCCACATCATCGGGCGTGGCAAGTTTCATCATGCGCGCGGCTTCTAAAAAAAGGATGTTTTGATATTCGCCCACCGTGCCGCCGATCTCCACCATCATTACCTTGGCTTTGGAGCGGGCGGCGGCGGCTTTGATACGCGCCACCACTTCCATAGGAATATGCGGCACTACTTCCACGCACTTGCCCTGATACTGCATACTGCGTTCTTTTTCAATGACGCTTAAATACACCCGGCCGGTGGTCATGTAGTTTAAGGAATTAATATCGGTATCAAGAAAACGTTCGTAATTGCCGATATCCTGATCGGTCTCATCGCCGTCATCGGTAACAAACACCTCGCCGTGCTCTACCGGATTCATCGTGCCGGCATCCACATTGATGTAAGGATCAATTTTGATAGCCGAAACAGTCATCCCGCGATTGTTTAAAATTCTCCCGATAGACGCGGCAGTTACACCCTTGCCGACACCGCTCAAAACTCCGCCCACCACAAAAATATATTTGGTACTGGCCATAATATCAAAAAAACAAAAAACATAAAAACAATAAAACAATTGTGTGCTCTAGTGTTCTTGTGCTCTAGTGTTTTAATGACATTAGACCGCGCTCACCGTCACGCTTATTTCCGTTTCCAGCCCATGACGAAATTTAATCTTAACGGAATGGACTCCAAGTTCCTTGATTGGTTTCATTATTACCTGCTTCGGCTCAACTTTATACCCTAGGCGCAGAAGTGCCACCGCCACTTTCTGGGGGGTGACGGCGGCATAGAGAATACCTAGCGTGCTAGCTTTCTCTTTGAGTTCTAACTCCAGCCCGTCTATTTTGACGGCCAACCCCTGTTGCTCACGCAAATCGCGCTCCTCGACTTTGCCTTCTTTAGCCCGGCGCGCCGCGAGTTCGCGAGTAGCCGTGGGCGTTGCCTGAACCGCCAAATGCTTGGGAAACAAAAAATTGCGCGCGTATCCTTCCGCTACCTCCTTTACATCATCGGCATCCCCGAGCCCGGGGACTTTTCTAAGCAGGATTACCTTCATAGCTTTACCTTCATAGCTCGGCTTTGACCATGCACCGACGCGAAGCGTCTGGCGCGGGGTTGATTTTTACTTCAATTTCTGCTACCATTATACTATATTTTTAAATAAAAGGCAATGCTCTCTATACGCCCTTACCCTAACATATGACAGACCCTCAAACCAAACTATTAAAATCCGGTATTGTCACCTTAGTCGGCCGCTCTAATGCCGGCAAATCCACGCTGCTTAACACCATCGTGGGCACCAAAATTGCCGCCGTTACCGACAAGCCGCAAACTACCCGAAATATTATTCACGGTGTTTTGAACGATCCGCGCGGCCAGGCGGTATTTGTGGATACGCCGGGAGTATTTAAGGAACGCCGAACACCGCTCTCGCGTGAACTCAACAAAAGTATCCACGAAGCCATTAAAGATATTGACGTGGCGATTTACGTGGCCGACCCCACGCGGCCGATTGGGCCGGAAGAACGCGCTTCTTTGGCAATGGTTAGAAAATTAACTATTCCCAAAATTTTAGTGATTAACAAAAGCGACGTGCCGAGAGAAGCCGAACCGTACCTTGATGACTACCGGGCGCTCGGAGAAGATTTTGTGGCGACACTCCAACTCTCGGCGCTCCGCAACCGCCACATCCAGCCACTCATCGACAAAGTATTCGAACTTCTCCCCGAAGGTGAGCCGTTGTACCCGCCGGATCAGCTTACTAACGTGGATAAAAATTTCTGGGTAGCCGAGCTCATTCGGGAAAAAATATTCCTGGCCTTGCGCAAAGAAGTGCCCTACACCACCCATGTTGAGGTTGTCAGTATTGAAGAAAAGGATGTGAAGCCCCGTACCGATGAGCGGAGCGAGTCTGGTACTGTGATCTTTGTTGTCAAAGCCATTATCTTCACCTACGATCGAAAATATAAGCAAATGATTATTGGCGCCGGCGGCCGCGCCATTAAAGAAATTGGCATTGCCGCGCGGAAAGAATTGGAGCAGGCGCTTGGTAAAAAAGTATTTTTGGAACTCACTGTAGAGACCGACAAACATTGGATGGATCGAATTGCCCCTTGAGGTTCTTCTTGAATCCTTGCGAAGCAAAAATGCTTCATGGATTCACTGGAATCTCAAGCATGGTGCTTGGATTCTTTTCGTCAGCCCCGCCCCGATGGACATCAAAACGGGGTCAACCGTAATTGAGGAGCAGGATCATGACGAAGGGAAACGATCAATCCGAGAAAACGCTCCGTGGCCCTGTGGCCGTTCAGGCGCTCGGTGAAGTGCCCGCCTCCGAAATTGAATTCATCAAGAAAACACTGGCGGAAAAATTCGGTCTCGCGGCTGTTGTCTTGCCGCCACTGCCGCTACCGAGCACGTGCTTCAATAAAGAACGGCAGCAGTATAACGGCACCAGACTCCTGGATCAACTGCTTGGCCTTTTGCCAGATAGCGCCTTGGCGATTCTCGGGGTCATCTCCGGGGATATCTTCACGGCTAAAAAAACTGTCTACGGCTGTGCTTATACCAACAACCATGCCGCTGTTTACAGCCTGGCCCGGTTGCGTTCGGACTACTACCTGCGACCACCCAATCTTTTCCGGCAACACGGTCGCTCTTATCGGCTTATTACTCACGAGCTTGGCCATGTTTTCGGCAATAATCACTGCCGCACAGAAAACTGCGTGATGAATGACGTAAAAGAAAAGACTTCGTTGAGTGTTTTGTCCGCT
>CAZMYO010000031.1:0-3772 GCA_964570525.1 uncultured Gammaproteobacteria bacterium
TATTGCTTGCCTGGGCGGATACCTCAACGATGCAGGATTCGGATGATCTTGGGCTGGTGCATGCGATTGATGGCGTTTCTTCAGGTACTCCGGAGTATCAAACCTGGCAAAACATCATTGCCATTCTTGAAAAATTTAATGGTCAAATTTTAATTTTTATTAATTTTGGCGGGGCGCAAGAGGGGCGAGGGGTGAATTGCGCCCCGCCAAAGCGTCGTTAATGTTTAGTTTCGTTGTTTGTTTTAAAGACAAAGGTTTCGACTTCTTCCTTAATCAATAAGCGCGATAAAGTGGCGTGAGTCTGAAGCGCAATCGTTGGCCTGTGAGCAAACCCGATATATTCTACTGCCTTGCCCAGCTCCTTAACTTTTTTGATAGCTGGAATGAGGTCAGTGTCGGAAGAAAGTAGAATCGCGGTATCGTAGGTATTTTCGTAAGCCCCAACGAGTAAATCCACGGCCATCTGCACATCAACACCTTTTTCGTGGTATTTGCCGTCGTTGTTCATCAAATATCCCTGGCGGATGACAAAACGTTGTTTTGGAGAGCGCAAAAAGTTAAACAAGCCAACCTGTCCGGCACGCAGACGCTGGCCTTTTACGTCGTCCGGTTTAGCGCGAACCACACCGATATAGTAACCAGCGTAAACTAGCGTACGGTCATGAGCGAGCCATTCGGCCAGTTGGCGATAGGCAAATCGGGACTTGTTTTTGATATTCAATTCCTTGAGTTTGTGATAAAAATTGCCGCCATCGATAAAAACGGCAACGCGTGGATTAGTAGTGTTCATAATGTGAAAGTCGCTTGAAAATAAAACCCCACCGTGCCCCTTGCGGGGTCAGGGTGGGTGGTTTTAGCTAGTTAGTATAGTACATCCTTTGTCGCCGGCCGTCAAGCTCAAGCTGTGGATAGGTTTTGTTGGGTTATTTGACAACATAAATGACGTGAGAGATTGTTAGTAATTACATAAAAACTCCGTTGGTAAATCAATCTTAGCATTTTGTAGATTATCCGTCAAAAAAATAAACAAAAAACCGCCACTTTTGGCGAACAGTTTTTTGTCTCGTTTGTGCACAAGGTGAGAGCCGGTATTTTACATGTCGGCGGCATGAGGTGATTAGCCACAACTGTCCAAAATCTACCTTTTTTCGCTTAGTTAAGGTATAATAGAGTGCGTTAACTCTTAATTATGCCTTTACTATGCGACCAAAGGAGGGAATTACGTATCAAGAATTAATGACCTTAGTACCCACTGATCTGCTCCAAAAAGTTGCCATCGATACCAAGGTTAACGCCTCCGTCAGTAAGTTAACCGGCGAAAAAATGTTTTCGCTATTGCTGTATGGATTGACCTCAGGTAAAGAAATATCACTGCGTATTTTGGAGGACCTCTTTAATTCACCTTTGTTTCAACCACTGGCCGCTCATCAATCCATTCGTCACAGCTCGATTGGCGCTCGACTCAACACCATGAATCCGGATTTTTTTAAACAGATTTTTGAGCAACTAACTAACGACGCGCGCGTCGCTCGCTGGGTTGGCGCGGCCGCTAAAAAATATGCCATTAAAAAGCATGATTCGACTATGGTGAGTTTGTCCTCTAAACTATTAACGGCTGGCATGCGTATCAACGAAGGTCGGACTGATCTCAAATTCACCGTGGCTATCGCGGGCGGTCTGCCCATTGATATTGAACTATTTACTGAACAAACATTTGCCAGTGAAGACAAAGCGCTGCCGACCGTAATGCGTCGAAACCGGGCCAAAACAAACGATAAAACGACCATTCTAATTTTTGATCGCGGAGTGCGGAAACGGGATACCTTTGATGAAATTAACCAGATGCCAAATACTTTTTTTGTCACTCGCTGGTCCGGTCAAGGCTATCGAGTCGATCGCGTCCATAGTCAGGTCAAAGGACGACTGGCGGGAACATTCATCTTAGAGAGTGATGAGGAGATTCATTTTGAATCAACTAAAGAAAAACGTTCTACGCCGTATCGTCTGGTAACCGCGGTCGATCCAAGCACCAAACAAAAGTTTTACTTTCTGACCAATATACTTTTCTTAAACGCCGTCGAAATTTGTGAGCTGTACAAAAGTCGTTGGGAGATTGAAACATTTTTTAAATTTTTAAAACAACAACTCAATTTTTCACATCTGGTTTCTCGCTCAGAGAATGGTATCAAGGTTATGATGTATCTAACCATGATCACCGCTCTCTTAATTGCCGTTTACAAAAAGGTCAACCGCATCACCGGCTGGGTCATTGCCAAACGACGACTGGTTAGAGAACTGGAGGCCTATGTCATTACCAGGTACCCGGAAGCGCTGATTTCCATCCGCTCAATGGCTGGTTTATCACATGATTCTTCGCTAAGATTAGAGAGTTCTTAGGGATTTTGGACAGTTGTGGGAGTGGAGGCCGAGCGTAGAAGAGTAGAGGTCACAAGACCCACCCATTCCCTCGTTAGTTCCATGGCTTGCCTTGCCACGGATACGGATGATACAATGGAAACTATGGGAAAAAACTCAATGAGCCAAGCTATATCTAAACATCATTTCCGTTTCTTACGAGGGCCGCTCTATGGCCTAGCCATCCTGCTTTTCTTGGGGACGGCTGGGGTGGGCTGCCGCCAGGATCCTTCGGTTGCCCGGGTTCGCGAGTGCGGAAGCAATACTGCGAGAGGCCAGTACTACGACTTTCGCTCCCAATCTTGTGTCACACCTTCGGCACAAGATCTCCCTCTGCTCTACAATTTTGCGCAACTTACGCGAATCACCGCATCGGCTACCGGGACGATCCGTTACAGACTCACTTTCACTGACGATGCACCTCTCTCGGATGTAGTCTCTATCATTGCCCGCCTGGAAGCGGAGCGGATCGAAAACATGCTGCTCTACTTTCCGTCGGTAGGCCAAGGACTTCGGGCCGGACGCCGCGTTCCGGTAGATACTGGGGATCCTCATGAAGCACTCGCTAGTATCGCCACAAAGCTACTTTCCGATTACCAAGACGAACTACAATTCTCAGAGTCGCTGGGTGCACAATTAAAGGTCGCCATCGAGAATCAAGACTACCGAATTAATCGAGCTGAGGTTGTTGGGGCGCCTTCCGATCTGCTTACTCAATGGCAAAAGCATTACGCCATCATGAAGAACGTCAAGCCTCTCTCTTCTCCGGTCCCTTGGCCTGATGATTCGGAGGATTTCTTCAAATGAGTTCTCTACGTCGTTGCCAAACTTCAATCATCTGGCGTGCCTGTTCGGCATTGTGGACAGCTCTGATCATCAGCGGAACCGAGCGATCCTCCTTTGCATGGGAGCGACCCAGCAGAGTCGAAGTCTTTAGAATTTCCGATGAAACCCAGAGTGGATTCCACATCAAATTCACCTGGGATAAGGAGCCAGGCTTCCCGAAGGGAATGGCAGCGGAATTCGAGGTGCATACAGATGATATGTGTTTCTTGATGCCACCCGGGGGCAAGGACAATAGCCCTCTAATTGACTCAGCAGTGATAGACACCGATTTTCCTGGAGAGCCATATCGGGACGTCTGGAACTATTACCAGTATAGTGGTCTGGTTTGTCTAGACAACTTATCCCCAGTTTTGAGGTCCCGAAATTGAGAAGAAATAATCACTGATTTAATAATTGTTTTGGTTGGTACCGACAAGTGGTTGTCGGTTTTTTTAATAATTAAGTTTTGGGAAAATAGAGTTGGTGTGGTGTTTGGTAATTCAGTGACTGGTGCGGTCGGTCGGTATTGTAG